>JANNWK010000571.1:0-7436 GCA_031408355.1 Myxococcales bacterium | reverse complement strand
GCAGTCTTGAGCCCGTCGAGCTTCGGATGCTAGGTTGCCGGCCTCGCGGGACCCGGAGAAATTGCCATGAAGCTCAAAGTCATCGTCACCCTTGCTGCTACGAGCCTTGGAGCGGCGGCGCTGCTCGCCCAACCCGAACCCGCGCAGGGCAAGGCCGCGCCTCCGGCCGCGGCGGCTGCCGGCAAGCTCGGCGCCCTCATGCCGAAGACCGTGCCGCTTCCGCCACCTGAGGGCCTGAAGTGGGGCTTGAGCCTGTCGCAGCTGTCAAAGCTTCGAGACAAAGAGATCGAGAAGGCGTTCAAGCCTCGGTTCTTGGCCGTGGGCAACAGCCCGGAGGTTCTGGCCATCGAGGCCGAACTCAAGTCGAAGCAGGGGCTCCTGCTCCGGAACAAGATGGCCTTCGACGAGACGCCGACTGACATCGCTGAGCTCAAGGGCGAGTACACGCGTGGCAACGGCGAGAGCATCGCGCGCATGCCGGGCAAGGCGAAGGGCACCATGCGCAACTTCTTCTTCTTCAAGGACGAGTTGTGGAAGGTTTACGACGAACATCCCCTTGGCCCTGACTCCGCTCTTGGTCAAAATTTTGCCGAAGCCGTGGTCAAGTTGACCGCCAAGTTTGGCGTGGCGCCTCAGAAAATCGCCGCCGATTACGACAAGGGTCGCAACTTTGACGAGGCGGTCTGGCGCGACGACAACAAGGTGATCCGCGCGATCGACCGTTCCAACATTTTGGGCATGGTCTACGCGGACAAGAAGGTGCAGGACAACCTAGCGACCTATCGGACGAAGACGCGGGTCAACGACGAGAAGGTGCTGGATAAGGATGTCGCCGCTGCCACCGCGAATCCACCGACTCAGATCAGCACTCCGCAGGGCAAGAAGGAAAAGGATCCGAAGGCCAAGTAGCGGCCGCTCGCTGCGTGGGGGGAGGGGCCTTGGCAGAATTTCGCTTCGGCCGAGTGGCGGCGTCGCGTGCCACCCCGCCCGGGGAGGGGATTGAACGCAGTGGCTGCCCACTGACCGGCGTTCTAGGAGTTCGTGGGGGGCGTCTCGGGCGCGAGCTTGTGAGCGCCCTTCGGGACGAGCGGGCCCGTCGTCAACGTCAGCATGGCCCCGGGCGCGACGGCGCTGATGAGGGGCTCGAGCAGGCGTCGGCGCACCAGGGTATTGCCTGGGCAGCCGGAAAAGCGCCCCGCCAGGTGCAGGGACACCCCTGAATCGTCGACCGCCACGACGTAAAGCTCACCGCCGTCCGCCAAGACAAGCGGCGCCAGCACGTCTCGCACCACGCGGACGATCTCGTCCTTGGGAGCTGCCATAGGATTTCGCAAGCTATCACGCCGCTTGACCGTGCAGAAGGCTTCCTCTAAATGCCCCCCGTCCGGAGTCGATCCGGCTCCCCGCGTTTAAGGCCCCTCGGCCCCACAGCCCGGGTGGCCCCAGCGACGCCGGCTGGCATGCACGCCGGCTCGTGCTAGCGTGCCGGCGCTTTCCCAGCCCCGAAGTTAGAGAAGTTCCAGAGGATCTATGGCTGTTCACATTCGGCTCTCCCGTTACGGCACCAACAAGGCGCCCTTCTATCGCATCGTCGTCACCGATCACCGCAGCCCCCGCGATGGGCGCCACATCGAGAACATCGGTACGTTCGACCCGAAGGGCCCGTTCACGGTGAATCGCGAGCGGCTCGAGTTCTGGCAGAAGCAGGGCGCCCAAGCGTCGGCGACGCTCTCGCAGCTCCTGAAGAAGAACCCGGCACAGCCGGTTGTTACCTGAGGCCTGGGCCAGTTCGCCCGGTAACGCTATGGCACTCAAACAACTTGTACAGACGCTCGCGGAAGCGCTCGTGGACGATCCCGAGAGCGTCGATGTTGCCGAAGTCGAGGCGGACAGCAACATCATCCTCGAACTCCGCGTGGCGCAGAACGACATCGGTAAGGTGATCGGCAAGGACGGCCGTACTGCCCAGGCGCTTCGCACTATCGTGTCTGCGGCCTCGATCAAGATCGGGCGCCGCGCACACCTCGACATCGTCGATTGAGCGGCGGCGAAGCCTCCGCGGAACTCCTCACGATAGGTCGTGTCGCGCGGGCGCACGGCCTTAAGGGTGAGCTTAGGGTCGAGCTGTTCTTCGCTGAGAGCGATGCGCTGGATCACGTTGAGTCGCTCGCGCTCATG
This sequence comes from Myxococcales bacterium, assembly GCA_031408355.1. Lineage (GTDB taxonomy): Bacteria > Myxococcota_A > Polyangia > Polyangiales > Polyangiaceae > PMG-095. Next base: position 5,258 of record JANNWK010000571.1, on the reverse strand, counting down.
CAGCGCGGAACCGATCCGAGTCGGGCCACACACTACTCCATCGAGTGGGCGAGGGCGGTACCCAAGGCCTACCTGGTCAAGCTTCGGGAGGTCGTGGACAAGGACGCTGCCGACGCGCTCAAGGGCACGACGGTACTGGTTCAACGGGCTCTTCTGCCGCCACCTGACCCGGCCGAGTACTATCTCGTCGATCTGATCGGGGCCAGGGTGGTGGGTCCGGAAGGCGAGGTTGGCGTCGTGATCGAGATCGCTACCCACCCGACCGTCGACGCCTTGGTTATTCAGACGTCGGACGGGCGAACGGTCGAGCAGCCTCTGGTCCCAGACTGGATTCTGCGCGTTTCGGTGGCAGAGAAGTTGATTGAGCTGTCGACGCTCGAGGGCCTGATACTTTAGGCGCACCGGGGGGCTCTGGCCTTCGCATGCAGATCGCCGTCGTTACCCTGTTCCCCGAGTTGTTCGGGCCCTTCTTCGCCACGAGCTTGATGGGGCGCGCGGTTTCGACCGGCGTGGTCAGCGTGCACCTTGAGGATCTGCGGCCGCACGGGCTTGGCAAGCACCTCAGCGTCGACGACACTCCTTACGGCGGCGGTTCGGGCATGGTCATGCGCGCTGACTGCACGCTGGCTGCTATGGATGCGGCCTGTGCTGCCCTGGGCGAGGGCGAGCCAGTGCAGCGTATCTTGCTCACCCCGCAGGGCGCGCGCTTTACGCAGCGGGCGGCGCGACGCCTGGCAGAAAAGTCGCGAATTTGCCTGGCATGCGGTCGCTATGAGGGCTTCGACGAACGCGTGCGCCCGTTCGTTGACGAGGAAATTTCGATCGGTGACTTCGTCGTGACCGGCGGGGAAGTGCCGGCGATGTGCCTGCTGGAAGCCGTCATTCGCCTCCTGCCTGGCGTGCTGGGCAATCATGACTCGGCGCGCGAGGAATCGTTCAGCGACGAGTGTCAGGGTCTGCTTGAGTACCCGCAATACACGCGACCACAGTCGTTTCGGGGCCTTGAGGTGCCGGAGGTCCTGCGGGGTGGGGACCACTCGAAGATCCGTAAGTATCGGGAAGAGCAGGCTCTGCTGCGCAGTCAGGAGCGCCGCCCCGATTTGCTTGCCAGCCGCGACCGCGAGCGGGACAAGCCGCGATGAGGCGCGTGTCGGCGGTGTTGATTCATCACCCCATCCACAACCGCGAACACGCCGTCGTGACGGGATCCATTACAAACCTTGACCTGCACGACATCAGTCGCAGCGCCTTCACCTTCGGGCTGGCGACATTTTACGTGGCTCACCCGATCGCGGCCCAGCGTGAACTGGCGCTGCGGGTGCGGGAACACTGGGTCGATGGTTCAGGGGCTCGCCGAATTCCCGACCGCGTGCCGCCCATGCGCGCACTCCGCGTCGTCAGCACGCTCGAGGAGGCCCTTGCCGATGCTGGCGTCGACACGGAGTTGTGGGTCACCAGCGCCCAGCCAGGCGCGGATGATCTGAGCTTCGCGGCCGCTCGAGCACGGCTCGTCGACGAGGGGCCGCCCGTCATGCTCGCCTTCGGCACCGGTTGGGGGCTCGCCGACGAGGTGCTGGCACGCGCTCAGCGGCGACTGGCGCCGATCTTGTCGGCGCGTGCGGACGGCTACAACCACCTCAGTGTGCGGGCGGCTGCCGCCATCATGTTTGATCGGCTGCTCGGTCACCCGTGAGCCGAGAGAGTTCGGCCGAGCGGCGCTTGCCCTGCCACTCGATGAGTGGCGCCTCTATGACGAGCCCGCCTGGCCGTGCCACGCGTAGCTCGACTAGAACCAGCCGAGCTGGCTCACTTTCGCGTGCGTGCACGAAGCGCATCCGCTTCGCGACGAGCTTGTGCGTGGCCGCTTGCTCCAGCAACTCGGCCAGCTGCGGCGCGGGGTAGCAGAAGAGGGCGCGACCGGTGCTGCGCGCAAGGGCACCCGAGGCGGCCGCCAGGAACGGAAGGAGCTCGCCGCTGCGCGCGAGAGCGCGCCCTGCCTCGCGGGCAGGACGATGGCTTCGCGCTGGGTAATAGGGCGGGTTGCAGAGGATCAGCGGTACGCCAGTTTCTGCCAATTTCTCGCGTCGCACGTCGAGCTGACGTGCCTCGCCGGCGAAATCGGCTTGAGCGAGGTTGTGCTCGGCGAGCCTCACCAGCGCCGGGTCGGCCTCGACGAGGAGCGCGCGACGGCCGATGCCGCGATGCAGGGCCAATAGCCCCAGCGCGCCCACGCCCGCCCCAAGATCAACGACCCGGTCTACGCGACGCTCGCCAGCGAAGGCGACCAGCAAGAGCGAGTCGACGTTGACGCGGTAGCCCGTCTTGGGCTGCACCAGGCGCAGCGCCCCGCCCAGGAGTGAATCGCTGGTGTGCCTGATCGTTGCCCGTGTCACGGACCGACTCTGCTCGGCCTTTCGGCCACTGCCAAGTCGCCGTGGTAGCCCCGACGGAAATGACCGACTTGCGCACGCTCGCCCGCCGTGAGACGAGGGCGACCCCTCGATGAGCCCGACCGACGCCCCTCGGCGCGAACAGAGCGCTCTCCTGCGCCGCATGGCTTATTGGGGCGCCCGGCAGGGGCCGGCTCCCCTGCTGCGCTTCAGCCCGAAGCCTATCGGTGTGGCTATCGGTCTTTTGCTCGGCGACGTGCGGGCTCGGATCGTGCGCAACCTGCGCCGGATCCACGGTCCGCGCTCGGTCCTGCGCGACCAGCTCGACGCGCTGGCTACGCTGGCCAACTACGCGGCCTGCTTCGCCGAGGCGTTGGCGGCGGGCCGAGATGGCATTCTCCCGCGGGTCAGCATTGCCGGGGAGGAGTCCTTGACGGCCGCGCTCGCTCGCGGCGGCGTGGTGCTCGTGACGGCGCACGTTGGCCCGTGGGATCTGATGGCGCAGCTCCTGCGCTCCGCCGTGGTCGCCGAGGTGATGATAGTCATGGATCCCGAGCCGAACGCGGCCGCACGTGAAATCCATGATCGCCTACGCGGCGAGCAGGGTGTGAAGGTGCTCCACGTCGGGGGTCACGTGACGGACGCCTTGCCCTTGATCGCGCATTTGCGAAAGGGCGGCATCGCTGCCCTCCAAATGGACCGTGTCCCGCCGAGCGGGCGCGTGCTCGACGTCCAGCTCTTTGGTCAGCCGTTTGGAGTACCCGAAGGACCGTTTCGCCTGGCAGCCATGAGCGGCGTGCCGCTCGTCCCGGTCTTCGCTCGCCGCGTTGGCTTCTTCGACTACGAAGTGACGATCACCGAGCCCATCTCCGTTCCCCGCAAGGCCAGCGCCGACGAAATTCTGACGGCGGCGAGCCTGGCTGTAGCTGCCATGGAGTCCTTCGTGACTGAGAACCCGACGCAGTGGTTTCACTTCGTGGAGGGCTGAGGTTGGCGACGTTGCGCCATGACGCCCTCGGCTACTTCCGCTGGAATCAGCCCAGGACTCTGACGAGAGGGCCGTCGTCGCGGGCCAGCTGCCCCTGCTCGTGGCCCAGCGGCCTTGGATGGGCTATGACGCGCGCCCCATGCTGATTCGCGTTGGTCAGAACCCGTCGGCGATATCTGTTGCCCGTTACGGCAAGCAGCTTGACCTACTCGAGGTGCGGCTCGACACGGGCGTTCCGCGCAAGCGTACGCTGGAAGCGATGAAGAGCGAGGCGCCGCCGGCGCTCGTGTTTTCGGTGGTCGTTCCGAAGTTGGTCTCGGCACTGCAAGCCGATGCGGTGGAGGCAGACGTGGCCGCCGCCCTTGAGGTCACTCGTGCCCTTGCGGCCAAGTGGCTCGTCGTGCGCACCCCGCCCACTGCGCGACCCAGCGCCCGCACGCGCGCGCGCCTCACCCAGCTATTGGGACTGCTTGCGCCGGCGCAGGTACAGATCGCCTGGGAGCCCAGCGGGCTTTTGGCGGACGCCGACGCGGAGGCGTTCGCCACGGCGCTGGGGGTTACGCTCTCGCGCGATCCGGCGCGCAGCGATCTGATGCCTGGGGCGCTAGCATACGGTCGCATCCAGTCGCTGGGCGCGGCCGGGCGAATTCGCGGTTCTGCCATCGAGCGCGCCGCCGACCGTCTCGCCGACTTCGAAGAAGCGTACGTCATCATCGAGGGTCAGAACGCGGTCCGCGCGGCCCGGGATTTGAAGGCGCTGCTGGCGACGAACGGCGGCGGGCAGGCGATGTCGGGCCAGATCGACGATGAAGACGGCGATGACGAGGGGTCGGACGAACTCGACGACGATGAGGACAGCGACGACGACGACGAGGACGAGGACGAGGAGGGGGACGAGGAATCGTGAGCGTGCGCCTCCGCTCGCTGGCGCGGTCGAACGATCCCGCGGTCGAGGCGGTCGCCATGAACGAGCTTTCGCGCGGCGGCACCGCGATCGACGCCGTGCTGGCCGGATACTTCGCCGCGGCTGGGGCTAACCCGGGAGTGCTCCTCGGGCCGGTGACGCTGCTGCTTGGCGGGGTTGGCTCGGGGGACCGCGCTTTCGACGGCCGCGTTCGTCAGCCGGGCATCGGGGCCAAACGACCGCGCGGGACCCTGCCCGGAGAAGAGCCCCCGGCGCAGGCGCGCGTGGGGATCCCCTGCTCGGTGCCGGCGCTGGCAGTGGCGCTAGGCTACGGGGCGCTCAGCACTCTGGCCCGGCTGGTGCAACCCGGCGTGGCGGCGGCTCGCGAACGCGGGGCTGAGCGCCGTGCAGCATTGCTTCAGCGCGTCGGCGAGGTGGGCGCGCTGGCACTCGCCGAGCCGGAGCTGTCGCGAGCTCTGGTGCGCGTTTTTGGCGCGCCAAATGGTGGCCTCGTCACGCCCACTGACTTCGCCCGCCCGACGGCTCTGGACTTGCCCGCGACCCGGCTCGCGCGTGGAGACTCCGAGCTGCTGGTTGCGCCTTGGGCTGGGCAGGCTCGCGCGGGCTTCGAACGCGGCGCAAGCGTGTGCGCCGTCGATGTCAACGGGCTGTTTGTCGCTGCGGCTTTCGAGTGCCACGGCCAAGGCCTGTTCGTTGACGAGCTCGAGCTGTCGGCGCCGCTGCTCGCGGAGCCGACCTGGCGCGGCGTGCCGCGACTGTCGCCCGGCGCGCCGCTGCGATCGCCCGCGCCCCTCTGGATTCAATGCGACGGCGCTGGCGCCGCTCACGAGATCTGGGCGGCGCCGAACGCGACCCCGCCCGGCGCGGGCGCCGCGGAACGGGTGGGGACCCGGCGAAACTCAAACGACCGCACCGTCGAAGCTATCGACTAGAGCGGCAGAGTAGCTAGCGCGAA
>JANNWK010000570.1:0-5401 GCA_031408355.1 Myxococcales bacterium | reverse complement strand
GTCAGCTCGTTGCCGAAAAACAGCATGGGCACTACCGCGGCACGCCAGAACCGCGAGTGTTGAGCCACGTCACTCGAGCCGTTTGTCAGCGCCATTAAGAAAGACTTTCGGTGTAGCAGTCGACGTGATCCTTCCACGAAGGATTTTCTGGCCAGGCGGGGCCGAGCCCCGCTTTGCATTCGCTCAGCGGCCTTCCGGCCCGCGATCCCGACCGTCCTGTTCGCTCCCACCGACGCAACTCAGCCGTTCGGAACGCCGGAAATTTCTCAAGACGGCCGCCGCTTGTTCTTCGTGCGACAGGCCAGCGCCAACGGGGTGACTACGTTCGAGCTGATGGAGCGCGCCGCTAGGCCGCGCCAGACTCACTTGCCGCACGAGCCGCCGGGGCAAATGGCAATGTCGGTGCTGCCCCGCGAGCCTTCACCCTTCCACGCCATGAGCAGGCGTGAGTGATTGGCGGTGGGCTTGAGATCCATGCACAGAATGCCAACCTTGAAGACACCTTCGTAAAGCTTCTCTTGCCCGACTCCACATTTTTCGTCCGCGCTCCAGATCTCGATCGTGTTCGAATCGTCGTCTGGCGCTAGCGTAATTTTGAGGGAAAAGGCGTAGGGTTGGTTAGCCGTCAACGGTGTGGCTAGCTCGATGTCGCGCACCGAGAGTTCAGGCCCCGGCTGGATGCCGGTGGCACCGGTCTTGTAGTTGAGGCAATTGGACATGGGTCCCCCGAAGTCCGCAAACACCTCGTCGGGGAACACCAACACGTCTCCTCCCATACAGTGCTCGCCGACGACCGGGGCGCTACCGCCCGCGCTGCCGCCATATCCGCTGCCACCGCCAGACTGGCCGCTACCTGCGGCGCTAGAGCCCGCCGCGCTGGAACCAGCATGGCTAGAGCCAGCGCTGCTGTTGCCACCTGCAGCGGAGCCAGCCGTGGACGAACCCGAACCGCCGGCGCCGGCGGCGCCAGCGGAGCCGCTGCTACCAGCGCTTCCGGGCTTGCCGCGATCGTCATTGCCACACGCAGAGATGGGCAGACCGATGGTCACCACGAGCGCCAACGACCGCGAAGCACGTCCACCCAACTTCATCTACTAGTTAGTATCACTGGCCCAAACACCCTGCAACCGGTACCGGCACTTTGCATCGCCCGCCTAGCAGCCTCGCGCCACTGAGGCGCATCTTGTTGGCGGTCCACCTCAGGGCGTGAGTTGGACCGTGATCGTCTCTAGATGGCGAAGACGCCGACCGAAGGATGCCGGGCAACGAGCCGACGAATGTCTTTCGGGTCGCCTGTGGCGATGATCGCGGTGTCAAATTCGAGAGCGGAGGCCACAACGAAAGCGTCAACAGCGTTAGCGGAGGACATGCGCGCGTCGGCGAGCAGAAGACCCGCCCGTTGGGCGATTGGCCGAGTCAGGTCAAGGACCAAGATGCCGTTTTGGTTGAGGAGATGGTTGATGGCGGCATCGAAGCGAGGACCTCTGCAGACCTCGCCAAGGACGGGTGCTGGGATGCGAACGAGAGCGCGGCGCTCATGCGCGAGCGCGAGAATGGCCCGAGCTCTGTCCTCCAGGACGGCGCGTTGCGAGGCACGCGCCAAGGCGTTGACGGCCTCCGAATCGAGGACTAGCGCTTCGGCCATGCTCGCTTGGCGGCAGCGAGAGCGGCTTTGGAGGGACGCCCGTTGAGCTGGTCGAGCTCAGCGATGAACGAGCCCAGCTGTTCGCGCTCGAGCTCATGAGCGACAGCTTGGGCAAAAAATCCGGAAAGCCCACGTGGTCCGACACGTTTTCTAACCGCCTTGGCGAGGCTAGCCGGAAGGCTGATGGATAACTTGGCGGCCGGCGCGGTCATGACTAAATTCATACCACGGTAGGAATGAGCCGGCAAATCGCCCTCGGAATTGGGCCCAGGCGGGAGGGCAGAGCGGGTCGTGGCCGTCCGCCCGAACATGCCTACGACCCTACTTGGTGACCGATGTCGCGGCGGTATTGCATGCCCGAGAATTCGATTTTGCTGACGGCTGAGTAGGCGCGGGTGCGAGCCTCGGAGAAGGTTCCGCCACTCGCCGTGACACCCAGCACGCGGCCTCCGGCCGTGACCACGTTGCCGGCGCCGTCGAGCGCAGTACCGGCGTGCAGGACTTGCACCCCCTCGACGTCGCTGGCCGCCTGAAGCCCGTGGATGATGTCGCCCTTGCGCGGAGCGTCCGGGTAGCCTGCCGCCGCCAGCACCACCGTCAACGCATGCTCGCCGGAAGGGACGAGGGCGTTCGGCTCAAGCTTGCCGCGGGCGGCCGCATCCAGCACATCGCCCAGATCTCCGTCCAATATGGCCAGCAGAACCTGCGTCTCGGGATCGCCAAAGCGCACGTTGAATTCAATCAGCCGTACTTGCTGGTCCGGCGTCACCATCACGCCCGCGAACAGCGTCCCAACGAAGGGGCGCCCCTCAGCCGCCATGCCACGCAGCGTCGGTTCAATCACCTGCCGAGCCAGCAACTCCGAAACCCCCGACGTGACCAGCGGCGCCGGGGCGTAGGCGCCCATCCCGCCGGTGTTCGGCCCCTGGTCACCGTCGAAGATGCGCTTATGATCCTGCGCCGCGGGCAGCAAGAGGAAGCGTTCACCGTCACAAAGTGCGTGCACGCTCGCCTCTGCGCCCAGCAAGCGTTCCTCCAAGACCACCGTCGCTCCGGCAGATCCGAAGCGCGCGCCGGAAAGCATCTCGCGGGCAGCAGCGATGGCTTCGTCGTGAGTTTGGGCGACCACCACGCCCTTGCCCGCGCAAAGACCGTCGGCCTTGACCACCGGCGGGACCACGAAGGCCCTCACTTGCTCCACCAGACCTTCGTGGCTCCGGAGCACCACGTGCTCGGCCGTCGGGATCCTGTGCCGCGCGGCAAACGCCTTCATGAACGCCTTCGAGCCCTCGAGCTCGGCGGCGAGCCGGCTGGGACCGTAGGCCCGCACCCCATCACGGGTCAGGTCGTCCACTAGACCCTCACACAGCGGCCCCTCTGGACCTACCACCACGAGATCGACCCGCTCGCGCCGGGCAATCTCCCGCGGCGACGCGGCGCCCCCGCCGGACAGCTTTTTGTGGCCAAGTTCGGGCGGAGCCACCAGCGTGCCGGCATTGCCGGGGGCGACAATGACCTCCCCCACGCTTTCGGAAGCGAGCAGCCGAAGCGAAAGCGCGTGCTCCCGTCCGCCAGAGCCAACCACCAGGACCTTGCGTAGGCGAGCCATTTCACGCCCCGACTAGCACCGTTCGAGCCGCGCATCATGTGGATTGCTGGCGGAGCGCCCTCGGTGTAATTTCGCCGGTTCCGCTGGAGGTCCCCCGCCCTTGAATCCGCTCGTCGTCCACGTGGTGCGCCCCTACCCTAACGAGCAGGCTTACCTGGCTGCGGAGGCCTGGAGCATTGAGCCACGCAGCATGCTGCTGATCGACGCGGATCCTCTGGCGGCCGACACGGCGGTCTCATTCGACGTCGCACTCGCCGACGGCCAGAAGCCGATTCGCGCCGAGGGCCGCGTGGTCGAGGTCGTGAGGCCGAAGGACGACAGACCGGGCGGCGTTCGCGTGCGTTTCAAGCGTTTTGGCCCCGCCACCAAGGCCTTCATTGAGCGAGCCGTCAGCGCGCACGCGCCTCGGGCGGCGGAAACCGCCGACGTCACGCCAGCGCTATCGACCACCGTCACCGCGCCTGAGCCACTCAGCGACGTCACGCCGTTCACGCCCCCGCTCCCGGCCGAACTTGCGACCAGGGCCGCGAACTCCCCGAGCGGCGTCCGCCCGCGCAGCCCAGGACCCGTGGCTGCCCCAGCGAACCGAGACGATCTGTTGAAGCGGCTACGACACCGTCGCGGTCAAGCTGGGTAGGTCGCGCTAGTCACGGGGTCCGTTTGGCCAGTCCCTCCATCAGCCGCCGAACAGCTTCCGCGGCTGCTCAGGCTGCAGGAAGTCGAGCAGGCGATTCACGACGTCGGGCTTCTCCATCGCGAGAGCGTGGGAGGTGCCGGGGACCACGGCGAGCTGCGCCTGCGGCAGCGCCGCCTGCATCTCCGCGGCGTGCGCCGCGCTCTGCATGTCATCGTCTCCCAGGAGCACGAGCGTCGGGGTCGCCACCGCGCGGAGCCGATCGAGCGTGATCCCTGGATCCTGCCGCCACAGGGCGATCATCTTGTCCACGATCACCGGGTAGTGCTGCGGACCATCGGGGGACACGGCGGCATAGGCCGGCTCGAACATCGGCGGAACGTGCTCGCGCGACAGGTGCTCTGACATCGCTCGGAACTTCGGGCGCATTCCGGCAAAGCTGATCGGCCGGCTGATATAGCCGAGCTTCTTCGCCAGATCGGGTCGCTGCATCGCGACGAGGAGGCCGACCAGAGCGCCGTCACTCCACCCGACGAGGTGCGCCGCTTCGATGCGGAGCGCCGTCATGAACGCGATCGTGTCGGTCGCCATGATCTCGTACGTGATCGGCCCGGCGACATCTGCGGTGCGACCGTGCCCGCGACGCTCGGGGATGATCACTCGATACTTTGCTGAGAGCGCAGGGATCTGGGGCGCCCACGTCTCGAGAGTGCACATCCCTCCATGGAGGAGGAGGACCGGCTCGCCCTCGCCAACGATCTCGTAGTAGGTGCGGACGCCACCGGCATCCACGTAGCCACGCACGCGCTGATCGAGTTGCATGCGTCGATGCTAGTCAGCTCGGCTGGTGCACACATCGGGCGTTCACCTGATCAAATGGACCAGCACCCTGGCGTCACGCTCTACGACCTAGGCCGTCATGAGGCCGTGCTTCATCGCAAACAGGCTCGCGCGGGCGCGATTGCTCGCGCCGGTCTTCGCGTAGATGTGCTCGACGTGGCTGCTCGCGGTCTTCGGCGAGATCGCGAGCTCGCTGGCGATCTCCTTGTTGGAGAGTCCGCACGCTAGCAGGCGCAACACCTCGATCTCTCGCGCGGTGAGGCCGGCCGGCCATTCACGACGCCGCCGAATGCGATGACCCGCGGCCCGAAGGACCGAGTCCACGGCACGGCCGTCGAGGCGCCCGGCGCTAACCATCGCCCGGAGCTCGCGCGCGGCGTCATCCGTGCCGCGCGCCGGACGATGAGGTCGTTTCTCTAACAGTGCGTGATAGACGTCCGCAGCGGCCAGGAGGCGACCCGACGGAGTGATGGCCTCACCCGAGAGGCGTCTCGGATATCCCGATCCGTCGAGGCGCTCGTGATGCTGCACCGCGATCGCGCCGAGCTCTGCGAGCAGGGGTACGTGCGCGAGCATGCGCTCTCCCAGGTATGGATGCAGGCGGACCCGGTCGAACTCGACGTGCGTGAGCGTACCGCGCTTGTCCCAGATCGAGTTCGGCACGCCGAGGTGA
>JANNWK010000569.1:0-6634 GCA_031408355.1 Myxococcales bacterium | reverse complement strand
CGTCTTGCGACCGTGCAGAGCAGGCGCGTTGCTTTTCTCTTGGGCGTCGTGAATGCCACGCCCGACTCATTCTATGCGAGCGGTCGCAGCCCGAGCGTCGAAGCCGCGTGCGCGCGCATCGACCAGCTCGTGGCGGAGGGCGCTGAGATCGCCGACGTCGGCGGGGAATCGTCGCGCCCCGGCGCCGAGCCCGTGCCCGCCACAGAACAGCTGGCCCGCATCGAACCGGTCCTGGCGCACGCGCTCGCCAGCTCGTCGCTGCTCGTCTCGATAGATACAACCGATGCGGAGGTAGCTCGGCGCGGCCTTGAAATGGGTGCGGGCCTTGTGAACGACGTGTCCTGCCTGGCGGACCTCGAGCTGGCCAGAGTCACGGCCCATTTCGAGGCGGGCCTTGTGCTGATGCACACCCGCGGCAGCCTTGGCAGCATGGCTGGCTTCTCGGACTACCCAGACGACGGCTACGTCGACGTCGTGCGCGAGGTCCGGGACGAGTGGTGCCAGGCGCGTGATCGCGCGGTCCAGGCCGGCGTCCCGCGGGCGCTCGTCTGGTTCGATCCCGGCATCGGCTTCGGCAAGAACGCCCGCCAATCCTTGGAGCTGCTACGTCGACTGAACGAATTCTCCGACTTGGGCGTGCCCATGGTGGTGGGCGCTAGCCGAAAATCCTTCATTCGCGCGGTGGATGACGTGGCCCCCGAGGAACGCCTGGGCGGGACCATCGCCGCTTGCTTATGGGCCGCAGCGCAGGGCGCGCGCGTCCTGCGGGTACACGACGTGCGCGCCGTGCGTCAGTCGCTGGCCATGGCAGCCGCCTTGCGGCCGGCTCGAACCTTGGAGACGGTCCATGTTTGAGGCGCTGCGCGCCTACTGGGACGGGCGAACACCGCTGCAACTCGGGCGCGACGCGCTCGACGTGTTCATCGTCTACTACGTTGCTTACCGCGCGTTGCTCGTGCTGCGTGGCACGCGCGCGATGCAGGTGGGCTTCGGGCTCTCGCTGGTATTCGTGCTGTACCTGCTCGCCCAGGTGCTCCGGCTGGTAACGGTGACGAACGTGATGGGCGCGCTCATCTCGAGCATGATCCTGATCATCGTGGTCGTGTTCCAGAGCGATATTCGTCGGGGGCTGCAACGCGTCGGCAGCCGCGCTTGGTTCGGGGGTCTGGTGCGCGCGCACGAGTCGAAGGTTATCGACGAAGTCGTGGAGGCCGCTACGGAGCTGGCCCGGCATCGGATTGGGGCGCTGATCACCTTCGAACAGGACGCGAACCTCGACGAGTTCGTCGGCGTCCACAAAGGGCATACGCTCGACGCGCAGGTAACGCGCGAGCTCTTGGTGGCGCTATTTATCCCCGAAGGGATGAATAAGCTGCACGATGGCTCGGTGGTGATCCGCAATCTGCGCATCGCGAAAGCCGGCGTGTTCTTCCCCATGCCAGAGGGCCGCGTCGTAGACGACAGCTTCGGCTCGCGGCACCGGGCCGCCCTCGGAATCACAGAAGAAACGGACGCCGTCGTCGTGATTGTGAGCGAGGAGCGCGGGACCATCAGCTTCTGTTTCAACGGCAACATCGCCAGCAACCTGGACGGCGCCAAGCTCCGCACCATGCTCGACGCCATCTTCAGCCCGAAGGTGCGCAAGAAGTCACGCCGCGGCAAGGCCTCGCGCGACACCGCCGCGCCGCCTGAATCCATTGGCAAGCTGCCGCCAGTGTCTGCCTCGCTGGAGCTCGCCGCGGAGCGTGACAACGAGCCCGAATCGGTCGCGCCGCGCGTCAGCTTGATCGGGCCTGAGCCTGAGCCGAACTCCGGACGACCAGCGAGTGAGCCCCCGCCCGCGCCGCTGCGAACCGGAGCGGCGGCGCCAACTCCGGCTACGACACCAGCTTCTGCGCCGCTCCGCGCCGCGCTGCCGATCGCCACCACGCCGCTCCGGACGCCCGTCACCGCCGGTGAGCGAGCTTCTGCTGAGCCAGCAGCGGGTGGCCGCCGCGACTCGAATGGGGACGCTTGAGCATGCTGCGCGGCCTGCTCAGCAGCGCACTAAGCTTCGTCCGAGACTCGTTCACCGAGAACCTAGGACTGAAGGCGCTAGCCATGTTCTTCGCGCTCGGGCTGTTCGCCTTCCTCCACGGTCAGGAAGAAGTGCAGCAGCGTACCGTGCCGGTCGCCATCGTCATGCGGTTGCCCCAAAGCACCAGCGAACGTGAGCTGATGACGCCGATCCCGGCGAGCATTCACGTCACGCTACAGGGCAGCGCCCGCGCGATCGACAAGCTGCTGCAGGCCGGCGTCACGCCCGTTGAAATCGATCTGCGTGACGGCCGGCGCGAATCAGTGGTGTTCGAGGAGGGCATGTTCACTCTCCCACCAGAGACCAAGATCACGATTATCGATCCGTCCAGCATCGAGCTCGAGTGGGAGGACGTCGCCACCCGGCAGATCCCGCTCCAGGCCGCGATCACCGGCCAACCTTCACAAGGCTACGTCGTGCGGGGCGAGCCGGAGGTGGACCCGAAACAGATCACGGTGAGCGGCCCCGTCAGCGCCATTGAGGTCATGCAGTTCGCTCGGCTTTCGGCCTTCGACGTGTCGGGGCTGAGCGAAGGTTTCCACAAGCGACGCCTTAGCGTCGACGCTCCGCCTATCCGCGTAAAGTACCTGGGCCCGCAGGCAGCAACTGTAACGGTCAGCATCGCGCGTCGCGTGAGCGAGGTCCGCTTCGAGAACCGTCCCATTGAGGTGGTCGGCGTGCCGGGCGGCATCGCCACGCCCCGGACGGTGGACGTCGTCGTCGCAGGACCACCCGAGATCGTGCGCGCCCTACGCCCGGATCAGATCGTGCCCGTCGCGGACCTCACCAAAGTTGAAGGCCTGATTCTGAAGGACATGAAACATGGGTCCGCCTCGGTCAGGGTTGGCCTGCCGCTAACCCACGCTGAGGCTGAAATTCAGCCGCCCTTCGTCAACGTGAAGTGGTGATCTAGACTCGCGCGAATCAGAGTAGCGTGATGGTCACGCGCGAGCGGGCTTCTTGGTAGAAGGAAGACATGGCCGAGGCCAGGCGACGGCTCACGTACCAGCGAAGTAGCAGCGGACGCACCCGCCGAAATGGCTCGTTCTGGAGGGCCGCGGGCGCGCTGCGCTGGATGGCCTCCAGCTCCGCGTCGCTCGGACGCAGCATCGGCGCGACCATCCGATCGAGGTAGAGGCTAGCTCGGGCCTGGCGGCGTAGGATCCCCGAGAGTTCAGCGCCGCTGATGCCCTCCGCTCGCAAGGCCGCGCCCAGCGCCGCCTCGCCGCCGACGCGGTCGATCATCAGCTTCTTGGCGAGCTCCTGTTGTCGCGCCAGGACGACCTCGGAAGGCTCGGGATCGATCCGAAGACTCGCCAGCAGTACCTCCGAGACGTGCCGCTCGAGCGCGGCGCTGATGTGCCGCTCTCGATAGGGCGCGCTGTCGGCGCTGGCTGGACCGGCGTCGGCGAGCGCCTCAATGCGCGCCTCAAGTGCCAACATCCGCTCGAAAATGAAACGCGGTCGTTCGACTCCGCCCGTCTCCGGCGCGTGAAATCGGACGAACGCACGATCGACGAGCAACGGCTGGGCACTTGCCCCACCGCTGAAACAGAGCACAACCACGAACAAGATCAGAGCACGGACACGACGACACACGCACATGGCCTGACTCATCGCGCGGCGGGACGTCGGCGTGAGGAAGGCGTCGCGTCCTCGTCGGAGCCGACCGCAACCCCAAGCGGCTTCGGAGCCTCCGCAGGCACCAGCGGCGCGAGCGCTGTTTCAGTGGAAACCTCGGGCCCTCGAACCGAAGCGTCCGTCGACTCGCCGGACCGACTCTGCAAGAAATTGCGCGCTGCGCGCCGCGCCTTCACAAACTCCGCGAAGCTCGCGACCTTGTCCAAATCTCGAGCGCTCAAGCTGTCGACCAGCTCATGGAGCTGGGCGCGCAACGCCTCCATCGTGCGGCCTCGGCGCACTCCCGCTGCGTCCAGCGAAGCGGCTGGCGCACTCTCGGGTGAGCGAACAGGCTCCGCGGGGCGGGGCGCCCGCGCCACGGCTTGGAGCGCGTGGGCAGCGAGCCAGGCTTCCATGAACACCCGCAGCCGCTCGCTGCGAAATGCGAACCAATGTTCGCGCTCAGCGCCGTGGCTCATGAGCACGTCTTTGAAGCGGCGGAACGCTCCCTTGCCATCAATGGCCTGGGTCAAGAGCTGGCTCAGCGGCTTATCTTCCACCATCGGGATGAAGCGCTCCATCCAGCGGTACTGCTCCCGCGAACTGACAGGCTCCACCCGCAAGTACGCTTGATCGGTCGCGATGCGCTGGTGCATCTCCGGATCGGCGATACCGTCGACGACGCGCAGCACGTCTCCCATCGCCAGGTTCAGGTAGCTGTGCACCTCGGGCGCGTTGTTCTCAAACGCATCCTCAAGCGCCTCCCAATCGATCGGCACCTCGCGCGGCGACTGTCCTGTTCCGGCAACGCCTTGGTCCGAGTCCGACATCGATCCACTGTCCTTTCGGGCCTAGCTGGCCCATCAAACCTGCGCCGATCGAGTTCGCCGGACGGCTTCGTTCCAAGCGGTCAGGCGACGAACGCGTTCGTCTTCCATCATGCTCGCAGGGAACGACCTGTCTAGCTTGACGATTTTGGCGGCGTCGTGGGCGCTGGAATAGATACCGGCCCCAAGTCCGGCCAGCATGGCCGCGCCACGGGCCGTGGACTCCACCTCGACGGACCTCTCGACCCGCACCTGGGAAATGCCCGCCTGTAGCTCCATGAGCAGGTCGTTGGCTGAAGCTCCGCCATCTACCCGAAGCAGCTCGATGGGCCGCCCCAGGTCGGCCCCCATTGACTGGACAACGTCATTCACGGACAGCGCGATAGCGTCGAGCGCGGCCCTAGCTAAATGCGCCGGACGCGTGCCCCGGGTAATTCCGCAGATGAGGCCGCGGGCGTCGGCATCCCAATGCGGAGCTCCGAGCCCAGAGAGAGCCGGAACGAAGCTCACGCCGTCGCTGTCAGGAACGCTGCGGGCCAGCGCTTCGATCTCTTGGGCCGAATCGACGAGGCCAAGCCCGTCACGCAACCATTGAATCGCGGCGCCGGCGATGAAAACGCTGCCCTCGAGCGCGTACACCACCTCGCTGCCCACCTGAAAGCCGAGCGTCGACAACAAACCAAAGCGACTGGGGATCGGCTTGGAGCCCACGTTGACGAGCAGAAAGGCTCCTGTCCCATAGGTGCACTTGGCATCACCCACCGCAAGACAGGCCTGGCCGAACAACGCCGCGTGCTGATCGCCCGCGATGCCGGAGATCGGAATTCCGTCGGGCAGGCCCGGCACGCCGCGCGTCGTGGCGGCAACGCCCGCGCTTGGCACAATTCGAGGCAACGCCGCGAGCGGAACACCCAAGAGCTCACACATACGTGGACTCCACGCGAGCCGCTCGAGGTCCATCAGCAGCGTGCGCGACGCGTTCGTTGCGTCCGTGACATGGGGGGCCGAGGTGCCGCCACCCGCGAGCCGATAGATAAGATAGGAATCAATGGTCCCAAACACGAGCTCACCGCGCTCGGCTCGCGCTCGCGCTCCGGCAACGTGCTCCAGCAGCCAGCCGAGCTTCGTGCCGCTGAAGTAGGGGTCCAGCACGAGGCCGGTGACGTTGCGAACCTCGGCCTCGTGCCCCAACTGCCGTAGCTGCTGGCACTCTGGGGCCGTTCGCCTGTCCTGCCAGACAATCGCGCGATGGACCGGCTGTCCGGTGTCGCGCTCCCAGAGCAGCGTGGTCTCGCGTTGATTGGTAAGACCGATGGCCGCGATCTCGTGACCTGTGACGCCCGCCGCCGATAGCGCTCCCGCCACGGCGGCGACCACCGACTCCCAAATCTGAGCCGCTTCGTGCTCAACCCAACCGGGGCGGGGAAAGTGCTGAGGAAACTCGCGGTTGGCGCGGCCAAGAGTGGCGCCCTCCCGAGACATGACCAGCGCGGTCGTGCCGGTCGTCCCCTGATCGATTGCCAAGAGGTGCGTCGCCACAGGTCAGGCAGGATAGAGCGATCCGGAGCGGCCGCGCAGCGGCAAAACGCCCCCCGCGCCAGCCAGCACCGATCCGGCCCGCGCCGGCCGAGCGTAAGAGGCTAAGGGACCGGCGAGAGCGCCCTTGTGCCACCGACCGGGCGCAGCTAGCCTCCCTGGTCGGAATGGCTCGAATCCTGCTCGTTTCCCCTGAGGGCCAACAGGTGGTCGAGCTGCGCGACCACAACTCGCTGGGGCGCCACCCTTCCAACACGATCCAGCTGCTCGACAAGATTGTGTCGAAGGAGCACTGCATCATCGAGCGGCGGCCGAACGGCTTCACGCTTCGGGATCTCGGCAGCCTGAACGGCACCTACGTGAACGGCGAACGCGTGGCGGGCGAGCGCGATCTTCGCCACGGCGACGACGTGGCCCTCGGCCAGACGCGGGTGCGCTACGACGACGGCAGCGGCCGTCCGATGCCGGCCGCGCCTGCCCAAGCCCCAGCCCCTGGAGGATTCCAGCCGCAGCCGCCGCAGTCGGGCTGGCAGGCGAGCGGTCCGGTGAGCATGGGGGCGCCCGCAACCGTGGG
>JANNWK010000568.1:0-1646 GCA_031408355.1 Myxococcales bacterium | reverse complement strand
CGGATTGGCGACGTGGAGGATCTTGCGGGTCTCGTCGAGTTCGGCGATGTGATTGGTGAGCCCCGCCTCCGAATAGCGCCGCTTGAATAGCCGCGTATCTAGGCCCTTCATCATGCGGACGAGGAGATCCGCCTGCTCAGGTGTGGGCACCAGACTGGCGTCGGTAGCCACCGCCGGGAAGGCGTCAAACAGCGCTTGCCGGGTCGGCATGCGATCGATTTCCGCGCCCGGGAGGCCAGCGGCGAAGTGATAAACGGAGTGCTTCGGGCGGCTGATCCCCTTGAAGGCGAAGCCGTTCTTCAGCCCTGCGTCGAGCGACTTCTGATGGTAGCTGTGAAGCACCGCCGGCGTCGGCGTCGTCGTGTAGAGCTCCTCGCTTCCGCCCGCGTGCGCTCCGTCGGCCAGCCACAGCGGCATCTTCCCCGACGCGCCGCCGTCCATCACGCGACCCGGAGACCGGATACCGTTGCCGGCCTCGTGGCCGTGAATGCTGCCGATAGCAGCCTCGCCCGTGTCGATGACCGCGATGTCATCCACATGGGGCATGAGCTCGTCGGAATCCGGCGTCAGGTAATGATTGGTGTTCGGCGCCTTCGTGATGTTCGCCGGCATGTGGAACAGCGAAACCTCGTCGCCGTTGACGCCTCGCTTGAGATTCGCGTCCACCGCGAGGCCAGGCGGTACGAACATGTGCATCAGATCGACCTGATCTCGGAAGTTGAACTCCAAGAAGATCGTGCCTTCAGCAGCCGCCTGCGCCTGGGCGTACTTCACGCCACCGGCCATGTCGTTGAAAGCAAACCGCAGGGAGGCGGGGATCGCCGAAGCGCCCAACGCAGCACCCATCAGCTTGAGGAACCGACGCCGCTGCGTCGGGCTCATTGCACTTACTTCGTCTCTTATCTTCATGGTCGTATCTCCGGAAGTGCTCGTAAGTTGGTGCTGCTATCGCTTCAAGCCATTGAGGGTGGTCGCCATCACGCGGCGGTCAGAGTACATGGCCGTAGCGAGCGCCTGAATCGTCGGATCCGGCGTGATGGCCGTGACTGCCGAGGCCACCTCGGTCAAGAACTCAGGGGCAACCTTCACGCCCTTGATGCCGACATCGAACGCTGGGTTCAGCCCAATGCCGAAATCGAGCAGGTGTTGGAGGGTGCATTCACGGAACTTGTCGTGCTTTGCCATCGCGGCGGCGCCGCCGGCGATGTTGTCGACCTCTGTCCCGAAATACTGCGCCTTCTCCGAGGCGGCCTCGACCGGAGCGATGAGGTGTGACGTAAAGAGGGAGCGATCTGACTGGCCGAGCTGCCCCGTTTCGCTCTGCAGCCCCGTCGCGTCAGCAATGTACTTGCCTCCTGCGTCGAACTTCACGAACGGCTGAGCGTGATTGCTGAACTGCCCATGGCAAGAGAAACACGCCAAGCCGTTGCCGAAGCCACCGGCCGCTTGTGCCTCCATCTGCTCCGTTTCGTCTTTAGCCCGGAACATGACCTTCAGACGGTCCTTTTCGATGGGCGGCTGCAACTCCGTCTCGTGTGGGTAGTCCCGACACATGAAGGTGTTCAGCATGATGTGCGCGCGACCCAGGTTGAACCGGCCCGCGTTGCCTGCCATGAACCCCTTGGTGGTGAGCACGCCCGCTGAGT
>JANNWK010000567.1:0-12090 GCA_031408355.1 Myxococcales bacterium | reverse complement strand
AAGGGGCCCTTCGGCGTGGCACGGCGCGCCAACGCCCGCGGCGTCCCTGTCGTGGCGCTCGGGGGCGGCATCGCGCCCGACGTTGCGAGCAGCGAATTTCCTGTGTTCGCTGGGATGTTCTCGATCTGCCCGCGCCCAATGTCGCTCGAGCAGGCCATGCGGGATGCCGCTCCCTTGCTCGAAGCCGCCGCGGAGCGCGTCGTGCGCCTGTTCGCGGCCGCACGTGTCTAGCTAGGCGGATTTCGGGGAGTGGCCTGGCGGTCCATTGTGCCTGGAATCGGTGCGAAAGGCGGCGACGCTGCTGCCCGCGACTTCGCCGCTTGCTGCTTCCGGCCGGTCCATGCGAAACCGGGGTCCGTGAAAGCCGCTGAAGCTCGCCCCGAAGATCGCGCTTTGCAAAACGACATGCGCTGGCTGGCCAGCTTGCTCGGCCGCGTCATTCAACGCCTGCAAGGCGACGCGGTCTTTCGCGCCGTCGAAGAGCTACGCACGGCAAGCCGGGCACGGCGACGAGGCGATGAAGCGGCGCCATCCTTGCAAGAGCTGCTGGCCAAAGTCGATGCTCTACCCTTCGAGATCGCAGCGCCGGTCGCGCGCGCGTTCACCGTATTCTTCTTCTTGCTAAACACGGCCGAACAGGTGCATCGCGTGCGGCGCCGGCAAAGCTACGCCACGGCCGAGGTCGGCTCGCCCGTCACGGCCCAGCCGGCGAGCGCGCTGTGGGCCTTCGAGGAACTGAAGCGCCGAGGCAAGACGGCGGCCGAGCTACGCGCCTACATCCAGGACCTGGAGGTGCGGCCCGTCCTCACGGCTCACCCCACCGAGGCCACGCGCCGCACCTTGCTTGAACTTCAGGCGCGCCTGGCGGAGGCCTTGCTCAGCCGAGGTCAAGCCTCCGGTGGCGATTTGCGTCGCTTGGAGGAACACATGGAAGGCGAGATTGAGCTGCTCTGGTTGACCGACGAGGTGCGGCGCAATCGTCCGAGCGTGCTCGACGAGGTAAGCCAGGTGATCTGGTACCTTGAGGATCGACTCCTGGACGCATCCGCCGAAGTCGGCGAAGCCGCCAGCAACGCGTTTCGCGAAGTTTTCGGCGAGGAGCTGGGCGTGACCCTGCACATCCCGCTGGGCAGCTGGGTCGCTGGCGACCGCGACGGCAACCCCTTCGTGACGCCCGAGATCACGCTCGCGGCCGCCCGACGCAACGCCCACGCCTTGCTTGGTCACTACGCCAAGAAGGTCAGCGGTCTGATCGATCGGCTATCCATTTCGGACCGACTAGCGGCGACGCCAACCGAATTGCTGGAATCCCTCGAACGGGATCAGCTGCTCCTGCCGGTCGTTTGGGAAGCGAATAAGCGGCGCAACGCGCACGAGTCGCTCAGGCTCAAGCTCACGTTCATTGTGGCGCGACTGCAGGCCACACGCCAGGAAGTGGCCTCGCGCGACGCTAACCGGCCAGAGAAGCTGGCCGAGGCCTACGCCAGCTCCGACGAGTTCTTGGCCGACATGAACCTGGTCAGAGACACGGTGCGCAAGGGCGGCGCGGAGCACGCGGTGCGCAGTCTGGTATCGCCGCTGGTGGACCAAATTGAAACGCTCGGCTTTGCCGGTTACTACTTGGACTTGCGCGACGACTCCGAGAGCCACACGCGGGCCGTCGACGCCATCGCTAGCAGCGTCGGGGTGGCCCAGCTTGACGAGCCGGGCCTGCGACGGGAGCTGCTCGGCAAGCGCCCGCTACTCTCCCCCCACACGGCGCTCGGCGAAGAGGCGACGAAGGTCGTCAACGTCTTTCGCACGATGCGCCAAGTCCAGGACGAGTTCGGCGAGCGCGCTGCCGCGACCTACATCATCTCGATGACCCGGAAAGCCGAGGATTTGTTGCGCGTGCTGCTGCTGGCCCGCGAAGTCGGACTGTGTGACCTGACCGCGGATCCGCCGCGCTCCCGCCTGGACGTCGTACCACTCTTCGAAACCCAGTCGGATCTTGCCAACGCACCGGCCGTCCTGCGCGAGCTGGTCCTTCATCCCGTCTACGCGCGCCAGCTGCGCGCCCGCGGCATGCATCAAGAGATCATGCTCGGCTATTCGGATTCCGCGAAGGACGTGGGCGTGGTGGCGGCCGCCTGGGAGCTGTATCGCTCGCAAGAGCTCCTTTCCGCGGTGGCGCGCGAGCACGGTGTCTCCCTCAGTTTGTTTCACGGCCGGGGCGGCACGGTGGGGCGCGGCGGTGGCTCCCCCGTCTACCGCGCGCTCACGGCGCTCCCGCCCGATACCCTCTCGGGCAAGATCAAGATCACCGAGCAGGGTGAAATCATTTCCCAGAAGTTTGGCTTGCCTTCGATCGCTGAGCGCAGCCTCGAGGTCATGTTCACCGGCACGCTCATGGCGCGCTTCTCTGACTGGCGCGAAGGCTTGCCGGCAGGGACCGAGGAGCTCTACCGAACGACCATGGAGCGGCTCAGCGAGACGTCACGCCTGGCGTACCGCAGGCTCGTACACGATCAAACGGCGGTATTTGAGCTATTCCTGAAGGCCACACCCGTGCGCGAACTTGCGCACGTGCACTTCGGCTCCCGCCCTGCCTACCGCGAAAAAGGCGCCGGAACGATGGCAGGCATTCGCGCCATCCCTTGGAATTTCGGCTGGACGCAGATGCGCTTGATGGTCTCGGCCTGGCTGGGGGCAGGCGCGGCCCTCGAGGGCGCGATGAAGGAGCCAGGTGGCGAACAACTGCTCAAGGACATGGCTCGCGCATGGCCATTTTTTGGCGATCTGTTGGACAAGCTGGAGATGGTCTGTGCCAAGGCAGATCTGGAGATCGCCAAGCTGTACGTGACAGAGCTCGGCGGCAACGCCGAAGTGACCGCCGAGATCGAACGCGATTTCGTCAGCACGGTGCGCTGCCTCAACCTGATTCGGGGTCGAGATCTCCTGGGTGGGCATCGCTTCCTGCAAGGCTCCCTCGGTCTACGCAACCCGTATGTGGATCCTCTCAGCTTGCTCCAGGTCAGCCTGCTCAAGAAGAAGCGCACGTTGCCAGAGAATCACCCCGATGGACCCGTGCTCGATCTGGCGCTCGGAACCACTTTGAACGGCATCGCCCAGGGCATGCGCAACACGGGTTGAGCCCCGAGCGGGTGCAGCGCTGAGCGCGCTCCCCTGGGGCTTCCAGCCACACTGAACAGTCCCGGCGAGCCCGAACTCGGGAGGGAAGCGCTCAGGATCTACTAGCTCGGGTCGTGACTCAGCACTAGCCTGCGGCTACCCATCGATGCCCGCCCCCCAGTCACCGAGCTCCCCGAAGCTCCCGACGGAGGCGACGACGACGAGCGCCCCTGCTGCGCCCGCCCCCAAGTCTTCGCCCTCGTCCGCCCAAGCGTCCGGAGAAGCTCACGGCCACGGGCAAGCTGACGACCGGTCCTACCAGCTGAAGCTGATGCTGGCGGCGGTGGGGGTCGTGTATGGCGACATCGGCACGAGCCCGCTCTACGCGCTGCGCGAGTGTTTCCACGCCGAGCACGGCATCGCCCTCAACACGCCGAACATCATGGGCGTGCTGTCGCTCATCTTCTGGTCGCTCACGATTATCATTTCATTCAAGTACGTCGCCTACGTGCTGCGCGCCGACAACAACGGAGAAGGCGGAATTCTGGCGCTGATGGCGCTCGCCAGCTCGTCGCTCCGCGGCAAACGCATCTACCCGGCCGTGATAGCCCTGGGAATTTTCGGAGCCACCCTGCTCTACGGCGACGGCGTGATCACCCCCGCCATCAGCGTGCTCTCCGCGGTCGAAGGCCTGGAGGTCGCGGCCCCTGGCCTGCACAGCCTGGTCATCCCGCTCACGGTCATCATTTTGATTGGCCTGTTCAGCATGCAACGCCGCGGCACCGCCGGACTCGGCGCGATCTTTGGACCCATCACGCTGGCTTGGTTCGCTGCGCTTTTTGGCTTGGGCATCTATCGGACCCTGGCTCATCCGGCGGTCATGGCCTCGGTCAGTCCTACCTATGCCTGGCAGTTCGTGCTTGCGAATGGGTCGGCGGGCTTCCTGGTGTTCGGCTCGGTCGTGCTGGTGGTCACGGGCGGTGAGGCCCTGTACGCAGATCTGGGACATTTTGGGAGGAAACCGATCCGTCGGGCTTGGTACTGGATCGTGATGCCGGCCCTGCTCATGAACTACTTCGGGCAGGGCGCGCTCTTGATCACGGAGCCCAGCGCTATCGAGAACCCGTTCTTCCACATGGTGCCGAAGCTGGCGCTGTACCCGATGGTGGCGTTGTCGATGGCGGCCACGGTCATCGCGTCGCAGGCCTTGATAACGGGAGTCTTCTCGCTGACCTCGCAGGCCACCATGCTGGGACTCATGCCGCGCGTGAGTATCAAGCACACCTCCGCCGACGAACGCGGACAGATCTACGTACCGGTGGTGAACTGGGCCCTGATGCTCGCCACCATCGGCCTGGTGCTTGGCTTCAAGAGTTCCAGCGCGCTGGCGGCCGCCTATGGTATCGCGGTCACGCTGACGATGGTCATCACGACCATGCTGGCATACTTCCTAACGCGGCATGTCTGGGGCTGGAGCATGCCGAAGGCCGCAGCAGTCACGTTGCTCTTTCTCATCCCCGAGTGCGTGTTCATGGCGGCCAACGCCACAAAGATCTTGCACGGCGGCTGGTTCCCGCTGGTGGTGGGAGCAGCGCTCTTCGTGGTTATTCTGAGTTGGAAGCGCGGCCGCGAGATCCTGGCGCAACGTTTCCGTGAGCAGCTGCTGCCGCTCACGGACTTCTTCGATCTCATGCACGTTGAAGTCCCCGCACGCGTGCCTGGCACGGCGGTGTTCATGACGGGGAGCCGCGAGGGTACCCCACCGGCCATGCTGCACAACTTCCTGCACAACCGCGTGGTACATCAGCACATCGTACTGCTCACGGTGGTGACTACCGATTCAGCTCGCGTGTCCGAGAAGGACCGTTTCAGCGTGGAGCAGATGGACCACGGATTCGTGCGCCTCGTGGGGCGCTACGGCTTCATGGAACAACCGGACGCGCCCAAGCTGCTGCACGACGCAGGCTTGATCGGCTCGGTCGAGCACGTCACCTTCTTCCTCGGGCGCGAGAACCTGATAGCCACCACCAGTCACCCTGGGATGGCCAAGTGGCGCGTCAGCCTGTTCGCGTTCCTGACCCGCAACGCCCAGCCAGCCACCAAATTCTTCAACATTCCGGCGGATCGCGTCGTGGAAATCGGCGCGCAGATCGAGCTCTAGACGCAGCGCTTTCCCGCCTTAGGGCCAAGCCCCACGACTCAATCGTTCTTGCGTCGCTCGGGGCGATCGAGGTCCGGCACTACGCGCGCCACGCGCTGGCGCACGACGTCTTTGACGAGCGCCCAGAGGTTCTCCTCGTTCTCGCTCTCTCCGAGCAAACCGAGCGGCACCCGGAAGCCACCCATGTCGGCGCGGCCGCCGCCATAAGGCCGGCCCTGACTGTCGTCGCCAAAGGCACTCTGCATGAACGCCGCAGGATCGACCGAGGCGCGCCGCGTGCGCAGGCTGCCGTCGATGCGATCTTCAACCACCCCGTAGACGACCACGGTGTCGATGTCTTCGCGGCGCAGGATGTAGTCGGCTGCCATCGGAATCGCGTCGCGATTGATGGCCGAGACGCGCCCCACTCCGGCGATCGCAAAGTCGCGCACTACTTCCAAGTCCAGGAGCGCGCGACCGACGGCTTCCATGGCCTCGGCCGTAAGCGTGCGGCGACCGACTCGACTCAGGGTTTCCGTGTCGCAGAACTGTTTCAGGTAGGCGGCTGCACGAAAGTCGTTGGGCGTCGCAAAGGCGAAATCGTCGGTATCCGTCTGGATACCGAAGAACATGGCGGTGGCGACGACGCTATCGTCGTTGCCGTCGACGCCAAATGGGACGAGCCCGCGCTCGCTGTACTCGGCGTAGATGGTGGCGGTCGCGCCCACGTCGTGCCGAATGTCTACAAACGGCGCCTTCGGCAAACTGGCTGGCCGATGGTGGTCGACGACTGTCAGCAGCTGCAAATGCTCGGGCAGCCGGATGGACTGTTCACTTTGGCTAGCATCGACCAGCGCCAGGTAACCGAACGCCTCAAGCTCCTCCGTCTCCGTGACCTTGAGCATCGGGACGTTGAGCAACTTGACCATCGCGCGGTTCTCGGCGCGCGAGATGGGCATCACGTGCGCGATGGTCGCCGACACGCCCGCCCGTTCACACAAGCGCTTGTGTGCGAGCGCCGCTCCAATGCTGTCGGGGTCCGGGTGCCCGCCCAGTAGAATGACGTGGGGCTTGTCGGTCGCTCCGGCAAGCACCTGCTCCAACTCGCGCGCCTTGTCTGGCTGGGCCATATTTTTTATTGCAACCTCAGCCCGAGCACAGGCTGCCGCGTCGACGTGCGGCGCGAACCGTGGCTGAGCCAGATGTGTAAAACTCGATCGCCTCGCCGGAGACCGCCTGAGCGGACGCGGGCGCCTGAGTTGTCCGTCGCATTTCTCGGGTTTGTATACACCAAGGGCGAGAACTTGCCGGGCAGCACCAAATAACGCCCTATAACTTCGATAACTTAGGCCCCCGGCTGCCGGTCCGCCAGAAATGCTGGGTCACCCTCCGAACACTTGTAGAGTGCCGTCCGTGACCCGCGTGCCCCGAGCCGTTGGCCTCTTGCTCATGCTGGCGTCTTGCCAGGGCAAGAGGGATGCGGGCCCGAACGAAACGGCGACCACCTCTGGACCCGGCCTGGCCTCCGCGGATTCGCCCGCCGCGACGAGCGCAAGCGCCACCGCGAGTCCTCTGCCCTCGGGCACCGCAGGCGCGGCGCCGGCGAGCGTCAGCGGCGAAGCCGCAGGCGGGCCTGCCCCGTTCACTCCGGACGCTGGGCGCTACCCCTGGCTGTCAGGCGATCGCCAGTTCGACAAGCCCGACGCGACGCTAGAGACCCGATTCCCCGCGCCACCTGGTTACACCCGCGTACCGACAGAGCCCGGCAGTTTCGCCGAGTGGCTGCGTTCTTTGCCGATGGCGCCGGAGGGCACGCCCGCCAAGAATTTCGCGGGCGAGATAACGCTCGCGGCCGACGACGACTACCTGGCCGGAGTGGTGGCGATCGACGTCGGAGGCTCGGACCTCCAGCAAAGCTCCGACGTCATCGTTCGGCTCAACGCGGAGTGGCTCTGGTCACGCGGCGAGAAGGCGAGCATCGGCTACGCGAGCGCCACCCGACTCTCGATGCCTCTGTCGCGCTGGGAAAAAGGGCAGCGCTTGATCCCCAACGGCGCCAACGTCTTCTGGGCCATCAAGACGAAGCCCGCCACCGTGGACTACGCGGAGTTTCGCAAGTACCTCGACGCGGTCTTCAACTGGGCCAACAGTACCTCGCTGGCCTCGCGCTCGGTTCCGGTGGAGGACCCCAAGCAGCTGCTTGCCGGCGATTTCTTCCTGCAGAGCAAGTCCCCGAGCCACGTCGCGGTGGTGTTCGACCTGGCCGACAAGCCCAGCGGCGAGCGCGTCGCCCTGCTCGGACAATCTAGGAATCCCGCCGAAAGCGTGCACGTCGTGCGACCGGGAAAGGCCACGGCCTGGTTCAGCGTTCGCCCGCCAGTCCCGGTGCTCACGCCGCACTCCAAGGCGCTGGCGTGGGAAGACCTGCGCCGACTGCCGCCCGCTGAGCCGGAAAAGTAGCCGCCGCGGGGCTGGCTACAGCGACTGGAGAAAGCTCAACAGTGCTGTCCTGTCGGCGAGCGCGAGGGCCTTGAACCCGGTCGCCCCCGCTTCCGCCTCACCGCCGTGCCAGAGCACGGCTTCTTCGAGGCTCCTGGCTCGCCCGTCGTGCAAGAAACGCGTGTGGTCGTTGACGCTCTTGACCAAGCCGATGCCCCACAGCGGTGGCGTGCGCCATTCGTTGCCCGTCGCCAGAAAATCGGGGCGGCCGTCGGCGAGCGCGTCACCCAGATCGTGCAGCAGGAGATCCGTATACGGGTGGATGAGCTGCTCGGAGACTTCCGGAAAGTCCGCGAGATGCCCGGTCGCAAGCGTGGGCGTGTGGCATTTGTCGCACCCGAGCTCGGTGAACAGCAGCTCGCCCCGCCGAACCTCGGCGTTCGCGAGGTCTCGCCGAGCCGGAACCGCCAGCAGCATCGTGTAATACGTGATGTCAGCCAGATGGTCGTCGTCGATTTCTGGCTCGCCTCCGGCTTGGGCCACCAAACAAGCCGCCTGCGCGGCCGGGCAGTTCTCGTCTGGGAAGAGCGACGAAGTGATGCCGAGATCGCCCAGCAGCGCCCCCGCATTCTGCTGGTTGAGCGAAGGTTGGTTGGCTTTCCAACCGAACCGGCCCAGCACAAGCGCCCCGGCTTCCGCGCTGAAGACCAGGTTCGCGCGACCCGAGATACCGTCAGCGTCCTGGTCCGCTTCATCGGCAAGCCCCAGGATGGTGGATTCTTCGACCGCCTGCAGTAGGCCCAAACCGAAGACTGCCGGGGCCACGCGAGGCGAAAGCAGGGTCTCGCGGCTGAGGGCTCCAAAAGCCAACTCGCGCACTTCGTAGCTCGGCACCGAGAGTTCGTAGGCTGCGCCGTCGTCGTATTCGCCCGACATGAAGCGCGTGCTCACACGCGGATCGCCTTCGCCGTCCACCCCAAGGATGCCGTGGGGATTGAGCTGTCCGCCGTAGCTCGGCTCGGGGAGCGGGCCGCCCCACTCGTCTTCGCCGGGCACGCTGAGACGAATCAGCATCGAGCTCATCCGCTCCGCTTCAGTGAACGGCGGACGGCCGCGACCATCCTTGAAATGGCAGCCGGAACACGAGCGAGCGTTGAACGTCGGTCCGAGGCCGTCGATGCCGCTGGTGGAGGCGGGCGCCGTCACCCAATTGCGGTTGAACAGGGAATTGCCCACGAAGAAGCGGTCCCGGCGTTCGCCCTTGAGGTTCTGCGCCGCCTGACCAAATGCCATGGCGTCGGTAGCGAACGCAGTCGTGTCGCCTCCGGCAAGCAAGCCGCCGTCGTCGCCGCTGGGCACGGCAGCCGGATCAGCAGAGCAGCCCAGCGTGAGTGCCAGCGCGAGCGCCCAAGCCGCACCGAGAGCTGGGCGCTGGCTCATTCGAGCTTGAGCTCGACCTGCAGAGCGTCCGCCGAGGCCAGCAGGGTCTCGGTGAAGGCCTGCAGCGCGCGAATCGCCGCCTGGAGGCGCACGCGACCCTCATCCGCGTCGTCCCCGAGGATCGCCTGATCGAAGCTGCCCGGAATGGCCTCGATCTCAGCCAGCGCCTCCTGGATTTGCATCCGTAGCTGCTGGGCCAGCTCCGGATCTACGGCCTCGATGAGTTCGTCAACGCCCGGACCATCCAGCTTGGCGTAGTTGCCCAGCAGCACGTGCTGGATCGAGCTCGCGTTGTTCCAGAGGTCGGCTTTGGTGTTGTCGCTGAAGCAGGAGTGCTCGTCCTCTTGATCCTTGTTGTCGTAGGCGACGGTCATGCGCTCGCCCGCGAGTTCGGCTCCGGCCAAGCTCCCCATGCCAATCAGGATGTTGCCGAGCGCGACGTCGCTCGGCAATGCCTCGAAATCCGCGCGGTAGTTCGGCTCGCCCGAAAGCCAAGCCGCCTGCACCTGGGTCAGGTCTTCGACCAATATTTCGGCCGTGGTGAGCAGGTATTGGGCACGTCGAGCTTGGTTTTCAGCCGTACCGTTCGCGCCGACCACGTAGTCGCCAAAGGGGCGCTCGCCGGCTCCCGTCGGATTCAGATCCTGACCCCAAAGCAAAAACTCGAGCGCGTGGTAACCCGTCGAAATGTTGGTCTCGCCGTCCTTTTCATTGAGGGCCTGCAGCACCTCCGCGTCGATGGTCGGGTAATCCTCAGGTAAATTGATGATGCCACCGGTCAAGATTTTCGAGCCACCCGCCGAAACGTAGTCGATGTAACTCTCGTCAATCGGCCAAGCGTTGAGCCTCCCCTCGGGCCCGGAGTCGTCATTGTCGATGGGCCCCTGGTAGAAGCGAAAGGCCTCGCTCTGACCGTACGGATCGCGTGCGACAAGCCAGGCCTGCTTCGCGGCGGCAAGCGACGTCTCGCTAGGCTCGTCGGCGAACTCCTGAAGCGCTGACTGGAGCAACTTGGCGTCCCGCAGGGTGTCGTCGTAGGTGGCCGCGACCAGCTCGGCATAGGCTCTAACGACGCTCGGACGACTCGGGGACATGGCCCCGGCTCCTGCTCCGCCCAAAGCGGCTTCTCCACCACCACAACCGCTGCAAAACAGGCCGAAACCGGCGAGCGCGAGCGACGAGACCAGGAACCCAGAGCGACAAATGGCGGTTGACATCAGGTGCTAGGCCGAGTCTTATTGCAATTGAAAGTCACTTTCAACAAGATTCTCTCGAGACCAAGCCGCCCCTTGAAACTACGCATGAATCCGCCGCACCTGGGGCAACCGCCGGCGAGGCTGGCGCTGAGCGTGGCGCTGCTGCTGGGCTGCTCCGCCGTGGAACTACCGGACGGGGAGCGCCGAGTAGCGCTGCGCGCGACTGCTGAGGCCGTGATTCTCCCCACGTACGCCGAGCTCAGCGCACGCACGCGCGAGTTGTCTGCGCTGGCTTCAGAGCTGGAGCAAGAGCCCGGCGAGGTCGCGCTGACTGCCATGCGCGACGCGTTCGCCGCCGCGCGCTCGCCCCTGAAGGAGGCGGAGGCCTTCGGCTTTGGCCCTGCGGTCGAGCTGCACTCGGCGGCCGCGCTGGATCAATCGCCCGTCGACGGTGTGAAGCTGGAGGCCGAGCTGGGGAGTGCCACCTCACTCTCGGCTGAATACGTCGAGTCACTGGGCGCGAACAAGCGCGGGCTGCACGCCGTCGAATACCTGCTCTACCCGGGAGACCCAGCAGCGGTGTCCGTGCTCTTGGCCGACACCGCTGCTGGTGCGCGCCGGCGGCAGTTTCTGAGCCTCGCCAGCGAGGTCGTCGCTTCACACGCCGCCGAACTCGAAGCCGCCTGGGCCCCCGCGCAGGGCGGACATTTCACTCGATTCACTCGGCCCGGCGAGCCAGACAGCGTCACCCAAACGGTCCAGGCAGCGCTCGACAACTTGCTCAACGAAAGCGTGTTTCTGGTCGAGTACGTCGCCAACACCAAGCTTGGGCGACCGCTGGGCGCCGACACCGGCGGTCGCGTCAACCCAGCGCTCCAAGAGTCGGAACGCTCCGGCCTCTCGATCTCCGATATGCGCAGCAACCTGCGTGGCGTCCGCAACGTGTACCTGGGCAGCCGAGATGGCCAAGCAGGCCCAAGCCTCTCGATCCTGGTGCGCGCCAAGAGCCCCAGCACCGACGCGCGGGCGAAAGAGGCACTGGCGACCGCGGAGCAAAGCCTACTGGCCCTCCCGGAGCCCTTCACACTCGCCCTGACCGAACAGCCCTCCGCAGTGAGCGCCTGCTACGAAACGGTCAAGAACTTGAAACGTCTGCTAGCCACCGAGGTGCTCGGTAGCCTGGGCGCCAGCCTGAAGTTCAATGACAATGACGGCGATTGAGCAGCGCCTGTCGCGGCCCATAGACGGCGCGTCCCTGGCCGTGTTCCGGATCGGCTTCGGCGTGCTCATGCTGGTGCTTGTCGCGCGCTTCTTCGTTCACGACTGGATCAACGAGTATTTCGGGGTTCCCAAGCACTTTTTCAGCTACTGGGGCTTTGGCTGGGTGAAGCCGTGGCCGGGCGCCGGCATGCAGGTGCACTTCGCGCTCATGGGTCTGACCGCGCTCGGCATCGCGCTCGGCTATTGGTACCGCTTCAGCGTGCTCAGCTTTGGACTGCTCTTCGCCTACGCCCACTTGATCGACCAAACCCACTACCTGAACCACTATTACTTGGTCATCTGGCTGTGCTCCGCCATGACGCTACTGCCGCTGCACGGTCTTTGGTCGCTCGACGCACGACGCGGAGCCTATTTGGCCACGCACGTACCTGCCTGGGTATTGTGGACCCTGCGCGCTCAGTTCGGGCTCGTGTACCTTTTCGGCGGTATCGCGAAGCTGAAGGCAGACTGGCTGCTGCGAGCCGAGCCACTGTCGACTTGGCT
>JANNWK010000566.1:0-3423 GCA_031408355.1 Myxococcales bacterium | reverse complement strand
CGCGGTCACCCTCCAACAGGCTTTTCCGTAGCTGCGCTTCCAGGCCGTTCATGGACATTTCTCGGGCCCGTGCGCTCTCGACATCGATCGGTTGCTCTTCACGTAGCGCCGCCAGCAAGGCCTCTCTGCCAGAGGCGAGGTGCCCGTGCATCTGCTCGATGGCCTGAAGATCGCTCTCGGAGAGCACGACCGCCTGCCCGCTACTCGACAGCGCCACGCGAGCATCCAGGAAGCGCTCGGCCTGACGCTGCAGATTCTCGAGACTGCGCTGCAACTGAACCGACGTGAGCACAGCGCTGCCCAGAGCGCGGCTGCGCGGCGTTTTAGAGAGCGCCGCGACCGGACCTGTCACCAGTTCTTCGAGCAGATTGTGGGCTTCGGCGAGACTGGTCTCGATGCGGCGTCCGGCGGCCCGATCACCTTCAAGGGCCAGTTCGCGCAAAGGCGCGAGCGCGCCCAGCTGTAGCTCGCTCACGACCAGCAGCCCCGCTTGGGTGACGCGGGCAGCGTCCCCGACGCTTGGGACAGCGCTCGGCCTATCGCGAGGGAACCAGCGCTCGAAGGCGCGCGCCACCGGAACCACGGCCGGGAGCAGCGTGAGCGCGCAGGCCAGCTGCGACATGCCGAAGGCCACTCCGAGGTGCAGACCCAAGTTTGGCAGTAGCACCCGCTTGCCCCAACGCAGCTCGTGAGGGACCCCCGGAACCACCCAGTCGGCCAGGTACGCGAACAAGTCGACGCTGCAGGCCGCCAAGAGCGTGCTGCCGAGACCGAGTACCAGGTTCAGCCCCGCCAGCTTGCGCGAGCTCGCGCTGGCGGCCGTGGTGAGCATCGCTCCCAGCGCCGCGCCCAGACCAGAGCCTGAAAGCACCGCGAGCGCCGTGCGCAGATCCCATTGCGCGGTGGTCTGCGCCAACACCAGCACCAGCACGACCACGGGCGCAGGACCTTGAAAAACAGCTACCAAACCCGCGCCGAGCAGCGCGCAGCCCGCGATCTCGAATAGGCCCGTCGCGCGAAATTTTCCAACCAAGGTCAGCAGGGCCGGGTCTTGAACGAACGGCTCGAAGCCGGGACGGAGCGTCTGCAGTCCGAAGGCGATGAGGCCTGCGCCCAAGGCCAGGCGGGCGAGCGCGGCCGCCCGTCGGTTGCTGGCGAACCCGAGCCACATCACGCCGAGCGCCACGACCAGTAGCCCCTCGCGCGGATCGAACAGGCCGGTCACGAGCGGCGCTGAGGCCGCGCCAATCTGCGCGCCCAAGAACGCAGCGGCAGCGGGCCCCAGGCCGAGCAGGCTGGAGCCGACGAGGCCCGCCAGAACCCCTGCGGCGGCCGTCGTGGACTGCGCCAGGGCGCCCAAACCAACCCCCATGCCAAGCGCAGCCGGCCCCCGCCTTGCTAGGCGCGCCAACCGGTGCGTGATGCTCAGACCTACGGCCTCGCGCGCTCCCCGCGAGAGCACACTGATGCCGAAGAGCAGCAGCGCGAAACCCCCGATGAGGCTCCGGAAAGGTTTCCGCCAGTTCTCGGCCTTGAGCCGCAAATCATAGGGCTTGCTGCGCTCTTGGCCGTCGGTGACGCGCAGCTTCACGTGCCCAGGCAGAAGCTCGGAGGGCAGGCGCACGACCAGCGAGTCCTCGAGCCGAGACAGCACTTCGAGCGGCGCTTTGCCGACGAACGCTTGCACGGAGGCGGCGTCCTTGGCGCCCGCGAACTCGACCGTGACAGCGCTGCCCGGGCTGGCCTCGGAGGGCGTAACGCCGACCACTTCGATGCGGGTTGGCGTGTCCGTTGCGGGCGCGTCGCTCAGGTGAGTACCGGTCAGCTTCAGCGCTTCGTCGCCGTCCGGTAGACTGAAGTACACCGCGACGACTACCAACGTACAGAGCCAGGCCAGCACTTGGCGCAGTCGCCCGCGTCGAGGGTTGACGCTACGGAGCACCGGCCACCGCCTCGCTGGCCGCCACGAACTTGCTGAAGGGTACTGGCCCGGAGCTGGCCTGCAACAAAGCGTTCTCAAGCCAGCCAGGCAGGGGGCCGCGTCGCTTCACCTCCAAGATGGCGCGCGCTTCGCGGCGCACGGGCTCCCCGAGGGAAAAATGCGAGAGCGCGCTGGTTCGACTCCATAGGTCTGCCGGCACCTTGTAGAAGGCCAACCCGAGATCGACAGTGACGCGCAGCGTGGCGTCATCGCTTTGAAAAGCCAGCCGCCGGTAGTTGACGAGCGCGCTCGGGGCGATGGGCTCGCCCTGCTCGGTGACGTGCGCTATCAAGGCGGCCGCGTCCGCCCGTTCACCCGGCTGTTCGAGTCCGAGGTCTTGCGACGTGGGAACACCGTCGAACAGTTGGGCAGCCTGGGCCTTGGGAAACCGAAAGCGGCGCTTGGTCGTGCTGACACCCGCCCGCTGCTTGAGCTCGAACCAAACCCAGGGTTGGTAGCGCAAGAGCTGCTCGGGGGTAGAGGCAAGCTCGACGAGCGCGGGATGAACGTCGTAGTACTCCTTCGCGCGAATTTTGCTGTTGCTTTGCTCGTTGCTGCGCGCTGCGGCGAAGTAGGCGCGACGGCTCGTGTCAAAGTAGATGGTGGTGACGAAGTGCTGGGCGCCCGGCAAGCGGTTGGCCGCCTCGCCCGTGAAACGATGCGGCGTCAGCTGGCTTTTGAGCGCCCGCGAGAGCTCGGCGAGGCGAGCGGACTCTACGAAATACTTGGTCTCGATGCGCTCGGCCGTGATGGCGTTGTCCCGGGCGTCGTCGGCGCAGGCCGGCGCGGACGAGGTCACGGAGCCTCGACCAGTGTGTAATCCGTCAGCTCTTCGGTTTGGGTGCCGGTTTCCTTCACCTTGCCGACGCCGCGGACATACCAGTATTCCTTGGCTGTGCCGCTGCCGCCTGCCTTCTGCAGGTGGATGGCCGGCTCGAAGGTGCCGGCCGGCACCGTGACGGTTTCGTCGTCGGCCAGCACGGTCCAGCGATCGCGCGCTTCGTTGGTCGTGGGCGCTAGACCCACCGCGAGCTTCGTTTCGCTGTAGATCTCGAGCCAACTGCTGCCGGCGACGGTTCGTTCCGGGGAACCGTCCACGTGCAGCTTCGAAGGCTCCCAGTGTTCTTCGATCTTCAACACGTCAGACTGCGCGGCGTAGCCTCGCTCGCGGTAGCGCACGATGCGGTCCGGAGCCGCGGGATCGGGCGCCTGCCAGCTCTCGGTGCGGTCAGCAAGGTCGGTGCCTTTGGCCGTGAGCACGTAGTAGGCCATGAGCGCGGCGTTCGGCCCGGTGCCTCCGACCTCGCCCAAATCCCCGACGGTCGTCGTCTTTTGCGTGACCACCCCGCCCAGCGTAACGTCGTAGGTCCAGGAGTTTCCGACCTGCCACGGGAGCAGCGGGCCGCTCACAGGCGAGGGGCCCGCGCCTCCGTTGACGTTGC
>JANNWK010000565.1:0-10528 GCA_031408355.1 Myxococcales bacterium | reverse complement strand
TTACGATCGCATGCAGCAGTTCGCCGTCCTGCACAAGTGTGACTATCGCATTGCCTGCTACGGTGTCGCGCTTGAGCGTTTGAAGAAGGTCTACGAGGAACGCGAGATTTTCCCGTAGCGCGGCTGCGACCAACGAACCAGGCGCCCTGCGCTTCGAAGCGGAGGCCGCGTTGGTGCGACACGGCCAGCCCTAACCGCCCAAACGAGCCTCCGCTTCGCGGAAGAGTGAAGTTCGGAACCGAACTGATTCTTGGACTCGCGCAAGAATGAGTTCGGAACCGCGGAACCGAACTGACTTCTGCGACGCGGGACCCCAGCGCTCGGCGGCGCGTTCTGTCGCTTGACGGCTAGCCCTCTAGGCCGCGGCGTCCATCAGTTCCTTGAGCCGCACCATCGCGCGGGAGTGGAGCTGCGAGATGCGAGGCTCGCTCACGCCCAGCTCGGCGCCCAGATCCTTGAACTTCACGCCGCGAAAGTAGTGGGACGCGACGATGTGCCGCTCCCGCTCGGGCAAAAGCTCGACCGCCTTGGTCAAGGTGGCGTGGGTGAACTTGGCCGAGACGGCCGCCTCGCTGCTCGATTGATCGCAAAGGCAGCGGTTCTGCTCCCACTCGCTGATGTCGTCGATGCGGACGACGGCAGGCGGCGGAATGTAGGCGCTGGTGCCCGCGTTGGCTTCCGCAGCCGCTCGGGCCCGGCGTGGCAGCCAGTCTTGGGCTCGCAGCTCGTCGAGGATGGCGCCGCGGATCCTGACCCGAACGTACCACTCGAAGCTGTCGTCTCCGCCGTCGGGGTGGCGACGAATTGCGTCCCACAAGCCACTCATGCCGGCCGCGAGCAGATCCTCTCTCAATACGTTGCGGGGTAACTTGCGCTGAAACCCGCCGGCGATCTTCCGCACCAGTGGCGTGAATTCTTCGAGCAGGCGCGCTGCGCGACGCGCCTGTATCCTGGCCTGCTCCGCCGGCGATAGGCGCGGGGTACCCTTGCCTTTGGCCAGTACGGCCGCGGGGAACAGCGAGGCGGGGCGGCGAGCCTGGTGAACGGCGCGCGCTTCGTGCCGGCGTGCGGGGCGGGGCGCCAAGCTGGGCCGAGTCGCCTTGGCCACCACGGCCTTGCCCTTGGCCGGCTTGGCGGAGGCTTTCGCGGGACTCTTACTCTTCGTCGCCGGGCGCGGCGCCTGGGAGGGGAGTGACGAGGTCTTGATGAAGGCTGAGAAGCTGGTTGCGATTCCGTCCATGGGCACTCTCCGTTGGGGTGCCGGACCTCTTTGCAGCGGCCGTGCCACGAAAAGTTTGGGCGAGATATCCCGCTCTTTGAGAAAATTAAGGGCCAAACGTGGGTCCTGGAAGACCCAGGCGGCCCTGATTGAGGCACCGCACCGCCGCTCCAGATGCCAACAATTTGACGGACATACGTGCCGGGATGAGACACCGAGCGAGACACCCCCCGGGGTCAAGGTTGACCTGTCTGCGGCGGGGAGTGTGCATAAGTATAGTAATATCAAGCAGTTAGGTTTCAGTGTGCCCCGGGTTCCATTAGACCCGCCATGTCTCGACGGGATAAAGCGAGTCCCGCTGCGAGGCGCCCCGGGGGGCTCAGGGGACAAACCGGAAAGCCTCTTTTTTGGCTGTTCGGAAGGCGGGGTGCGAAACTTTGTGAGCGCGACACTCACGCGCCCAATCGAAAGTCTCGAGAGCAGCCATGGGCGAAGGAAAAAACCTGGTCGGAGTCGATATCGGATCGGCTTCCATCAAGGTTTGCCAGGTCAAGGACACGAAGAAGGGCATCGGTCTGCTCCGCGTCGGCTATGCGGCGCTAGCGCCTTCCGTGATCGTCGACGGTCAGGTGATGGACGCCGCGGCCGTGTCAGAGACGCTCGCTCGCGTCTTCCACGAGGCTAAGATCAAGCAGAAGGAGTGTGCGCTGTCCGTGTCGGGGCAAAGCGTCATCATCCGCAAGATCACGGTGCCGATGATGACGGAGGCGGAGCTCTCCGAACAGATCCAGTGGGAGGCGGAGCAGCACATCCCGTTCGACATCAAGGACGTGCGCGTGGACTACCAGGTCCTGCGGCGTCGCCCTGAAGCCAGTCAGATGGATTTGTTGCTGGTCGCCGCCAAACGCGATCAAATCGAGGAGTACGCGCAGTTGGCCCGCAACGCCAAGCTGAAGCCTGTTGTGTGCGATATCGACGCCTTCACGGTGCAGAACCTGTTCGAGTACACCCGTGGGCTGCCGCAGGATCAGACGATTGCCCTGCTCAACGTGGGCGCCAGCCTGTCTTCCCTGAACATCATAGCCAACGGCGTGAGCGCTTTCACCCGCGAGATCGCCAACGGTGGCAACGTGATCACTGAGGAGATTCAGAAGCAACTCGGGGTGCCGCACGAGCAGGCCGAAGCCTACAAGTGTGGTGGCGCGGCTAGCGCCGAAGATCCAAGCCGGCCCGGGATGGTGCCGCACCAAGTGGTGCAGGTCATCGAAGCGGTCACGGACTCGATCGCCGCCGAGATTCAACGCAGCCTCGATTTTTTCATGGCTACCAGCGGGGAGGGCGAGATAGCCCGGATCTACGTCACGGGAGGCTCGGCCAACCTGGCCTCCTTGGCCCAATCGATCGAGCGGCGTGCCCGCGTCCAGGTGGAGGCCTGGGCGCCCACCGAGCGTGTCACGGTCGAGGGGCGTGACCTGAACCAGCCGCTGCTGCAGCAGCGGGCCGCCCAGCTGTCGGTCGCACTGGGTCTCTCGCTTCGGAAAGAACGCGAGGCGCGCGCATGATTCGCATCAACCTATTAAGTTCCAAAAAGAAGCGCGCCGAAAAGTCCGAGGCCAGCCAGGTTTGGCTGGCGGTCGTGATGGTCGTCATGCTGGCCGAGGTCGCGGCGCTGTTCGTGTTCCACGGCTTCAAGGCCGAGGAGCTAAGCGATCAGGTTCGCAAGAACGCGGAGTTGTCGTCTCAAATCGAGCAGGCCAAGCGCAACGTCTCCAATCACCAGCAGGTGAAGGACGAGCTGGATTTGCTGCGGAAGCGCGAGGAGGCCATCCAGAAGCTGCAGGGGGCTCGGTCCGGCCCAACCGCGATCCTGCTTGAGCTAGCGCGCGTCCTTACCCCAGGTCGCGGCCCAAGCGTTGACCCCGACCGGTTGGCCCAGATGCGTCGCGACAATCCGTTGTCTGTCTTCAACCCGACCTGGGACGCCAGGCGTCTCTGGCTCACCGGCTTCGTGGAAGCGCAGCGGAAGCTAAAGATCGACGGCAAGGCGCGAGACGGGGAAGACGTGAGCGAACTGGCCCGGCGCATGAGCCTCTCGAGTTTCTTCTTTGACGTCAAGCTCCTGCCGGCGAAGCGCGAGAGCGACGCGAAGACAAAAATGGAGTTGGTGAGCTTCTCGATTGAAGCGAAGGTGAGGTACTAATGGCGCGCGGAGAGTCCCTGCTCGCGAAGCTTCCGCCCGCCGCAAAGCTGGGCATCGGCGGCTTGCTGGTGACGCTGGTCGGCGTGGCGTACTTCGTCGTCTTCTACGGCGACTTGGCCAGCACCATTGCGGCTGAAAAGAACAAGGAACAAACGCTGCGCGCCGAGCTTGCGACGGCCCGCAAGAATGAGTTCGCCTATCAGCAGGATCTGACCGAGCTCAGCGAGCGCCAGCAAAGGCAGCGGGAACTCGTCAAGATCCTGCCCGCGGAGACCGAGTATCCCGCGTTCCTAAGCGCGGTCCAGAACGTCGCCAACGTCACGGGGGTCGGGCTCACGGGCTGGGCGCCTCAGTCCGAGGTGCCCGACCAGTTCTACTCGCGCGTGCCGATGAAGCTTGAGCTGCGGGGCCGCTACCACCAGGTGGCCAAGTTCTTCCACGGGGTGGGTCAGCTCGACCGGGTGATCAATATGGAGAACATTGCGCTGACTGATCCCAAGCTGGAGGGCGAGGACATGGTGGTGAAGGTGGAGGCCCTTGCCACCGCATTCCGAGCCAACGAGGGCAAGCAGGCAGCCGCCGGCGGCGACAAACGCGGCGCCAAGGCAGGTAAGAAGTGATTCGGACGGCTTCGCTCGGTCTTTTGCTGGCTTGTTTGACCGGCTGCGGCGACGATCCGCCGCAGACAGCGAGTCCGGCTAGCAGTGCCAGCGGGGCAGCGGCCAAGGCCCCAGCTGCGCCGTCAGCGGCAGCGCCAAGCCCTTCCTCGTCTGCATCGGCACAGGCGGTTCCCAAATTCGAGGTCGTCGAGGCGGAGTTTGGCGAGAGTGAACGCAGCCGCGACCCCTTTCGCGCCTACGCTGAAACCTTCAAGGAAGAGCTCAAGGGTCAGGCTCGCTCCCAGCGCCAGGTGGTGCTCGCTCAGTATCCCATCGACGATCTGAAGCTGATCGGCATCGTGACCCGTGCGGAGCCGGCGAAGGCCATGCTGGTCGACCCGGCCGGGACCGGTCACGTCGTGCAGCGAGGCCAGTTCGTGGGGCGAGCGGACATCGTGCAGGGCGCCGGCCGAGCCGGGACAAGCTACGAGATCAACTGGCGCGTCGATCGCATCCGCGACGGTGACATCGTGCTGGTCCGCGAGGACCCGGCCAACCCCGACGTGCCGAGCGCCACTCGGGTGATTCCGCTTCGTCCCGAGGGCACCCAAGTCCGGTGAGCCGTAGCTCGCCCGTCACAGTCCCCCGCAAACTTGTTCGTATTGGGAAGAGAACGCTACGCTCTTCCGACGCACGCTAAGTGAGCCTGAACTTGCCCGGTATTTACGTTCTCCCTGTTCTCGGAGCCCTAGCATGAGCCCGTTTTCGACCCGTTTCCGTAGGGCCTTTTCGCTCGCCTTCTCGCTATCCGCCTACTCCGTCATTGCCGCGGCGGCGGCGCCTGAACGGGTGGCGACCGCGCTCGAGTTAAAGGCCGCCGCTACGGCTGGCTCGGCGCGCCTGCGCATGACCTTCAGCGAGGCGCCGACCTACACGGCGCGTATGGAACGAGGCGGCACCCGCCTGGTCGTGGATGTTCCTTCGTCGTCGCTCAAAGGAGTCCCGGCCGCTCTCCTTGAACGGGTGGGCGTCGTGGGTGGCGTCATGGTGCAGTCCTTCGCCGCCGGCGGCTCCAAGACCACGCGCCTGCTGCTGACTTTGCTTGAGGCCTCCCACTTTAGCGTCGCCATCGACGGCAACGACCTGGTGATCGCGGTCGCTCCGGGCAAGACCGGCAACATCGAGGCGGTGCCACGAGCTGCTGTGAGCACCCCGAGTGCGCCTGCCGCGGCGGCTGAGCCCTGCAAGGTCACCGATGTTCGTTTCGAGCACACCTCCACTCAAGACCTGGTCGTGATCGACCTGAGCGAGACGGGTGAGTTTCAGGAATCTTCACGTGGCAACGGGCGTCGAACGTTGACGCTCGCCTGCTCGAAGCTCCCGGGCGAGCTGGTGCGAACCCTGGACGTCTCCGCCTTCGGCGGAAAATTGACCGGCGTTTCCAGCTATTCACGCACGGATGGCAAGGCGGGCGTGGTGATCGACGTGGACACCCGCGGTCAGCTAGAGACCTATGTTTCGCGGCGTGGCTCGAGCCTAGTTTGGGCGTTCGGCGAGAAGGGGAGCCGCCAGCCCTCGACCGTCACTGGCCTTGGTAGGGACGGCGGAGCCGCGCGCAAGACGCGCACGGTGCACGTCGAAAGCGCCGTCACCGGCCTTCAAGAAGTCGTTTCGGGCTTCGAGCCGCAGACGCTCGAGAGCCGGACGGATGGGGCGCAAGCCGGCGCGTTCGGGACGAACATGCTCGGGCAAGCCCAGGAGCAGCGCCGCAACTTCACCGGCCGGCGTATCGACATCGATCTCAAGGACGCCGACGTGCACAACGTGCTGCGGCTCTTGGCGGACGTCGGCCAGGTGAACATCGTTACCGCTGACAACGTCACGGGGTCGGTCACGATTCGCGTGCGCAACGTGCCGTGGGATCAAGCGCTCGATATCGTGCTCCAGTCGAAGAATTTGGGCATGGTGCGGCAGGCGAACATGATTCGCGTCGCCCCGCTGTCGGACCTCGAGAAGGAGCGCGAGATGCAGATCGCGCGTCGTCAGCAGGAGATCAAGCTGGCGCCCATCGAGACGCGGCTGATCCCCGTCAGCTACGCGCAGGCCGCCGATCTGCAGGACCGAGCGCGACCGATGCTGTCCGAACGCGGTTCAATTGCGGTCGATGAGCGCACCAATGTAATGATCGTCCGCGATATCGCGGGCAACCTGAACCAGATCGAGGAGCTCACCCGCTCGCTCGACACGCAGACTCCCCAGGTCTTGGTCGAAGCACGCATCGTTGAGGCCACCAGTCGCTATATTCGGGACGTCGGCATTCAGTGGGGCGGTGACGCTACGTTCTCTGGCGCGACGGGCAACCCGACCGGTCTGGCGTTCCCCAACTCGGTCGGTCTAGCGGGTGGTGCCAGCGACGGCAACACTCCCACGGCAGGCCTCAGCCCCTTCACGAACTCGGTGGCCAACCCGAACTTCGCGGTGAACCTGCCCGCCGCCGTCGGCACCGGGCAAGGCGGTGCGCTCGGCCTGAGCTTCGGATCCATCGACAACACGATCAATCTCGCGGTGCGGCTGTCCGCCGCCGAGTCGAGCGGTATGCTGCGCATCCTCTCGAGCCCGCGAATCTTGACCTTGGACAATCGCGAGGCGCGTATTTCCCAAGGTACCCTGATCCCCTTCTCACAGGTTAGCGCCCAGGGTGTTCAGACTACCTTCCAGGAGGCCAAGCTGCAGCTGCTGGTGCGGCCCCACGTGACCGCCGACGGCAGCGTCAGCATGCACGTCAAGATCAATCGCGACGAGCCGGACTTTAACCAGACCTCGGCCAAGGGTGACCCGACCATCCTCAAGCGTGAGGCGGAAACGGACCTGCTCGTGCTCGACGGCCACACCGCTGTCATCGGTGGGATCTTCACCCGCAATACGGGGCGGAATCTGGATCAGGTCCCGTTCTTTGGCGATATCCCGCTGATCGGCCTGCTGTTCCAGCGGCGTCGAGCCAGCGACAGTCGCGGCGAGCTGGTGATCTTCCTGACGCCTCGCATCGTCAATCGGGCCGAGGCGCTGGGCCGCTAGCCCCACGTGGGGTCGTGGTAGCGTGCCGCTCGCGACGTCGATGCGAGTGCGTGCCTTCCTCTATCCGTGCTTGGGCTTAACGGCGGGTCTGATCGGCCTTGCGCGACCTGCGCTCGCCTACGAAGCGGAGGTGGACGCGTCGCTCGACGCTCAGTCGTACACCTACCAGAGCCCGTGGGGCGACCCGCTGGTGCGCAGACGGCGTTTCACCGAAACGCTGGGACTGGCGGTTTGGAATCTTCAGGGCGAGCCGGACCCGCGTGGCGCCCGCCTCAGCTTCCAGTCGCGGATGCGGCTCGACGCCGACTTCGGGCACAGCCCGGGCGAGCGTAGCCTGCGCTCAACCAACTTTGTGCCCGGGCTTGAAGAGGCTCCGCTCGATCTGATGTACGCCTACCTGGAGGGCG
This sequence comes from Myxococcales bacterium, assembly GCA_031408355.1. Taxonomy (GTDB): domain Bacteria; phylum Myxococcota_A; class Polyangia; order Polyangiales; family Polyangiaceae; genus PMG-095. The sequence continues at coordinate 3,028 of JANNWK010000565.1, read as the reverse complement.
AGCGCCTCTTCCGCGGCTACTTCGGCTTTCGCCTGGGCAGGCAATACGTCATCGACACACTGGGCTTCTGGTCGTTTGACGGGGGGCTAGTGTCGCTCAGCACGCCCGGGGGTCTACGCTTCGAGGCCTACGCTGGCTTCGAACAGCGAGGCGGCGGTTTGCCGACCTTCGGCACGCGCCGCTTCGAGGCGCAGGGCGTTTACCGAGGCGATCGCTACGGCTTCGAGAGCGACCAGTGGCCGATGTTTCTTGAGGAGGCCGCGCTGGCTCCCGCGCTGGGCCTGGCCGTCGATGCGACGGGTTTTGGTGTCCTGCATTCACGGCTGAGCTACCGGAAGGTCATCAACCGGGACGAAGTGAACGTCTCGCCGTTCGTTGACGCCGGGAACGGCCAGTATTTCCTCTCCGGCGACCGCACCTCCAGCGAGCGCCTTGGCTATTCGGTTCGGGCGGATTCGGCCGGACTGGGCGCGCTAGGCGGCTCCGTTGTCTACGACTTCTATAGCCAGCTCTTGAGCCAATACGCGGCTCAGATCGATGCCTACGTGACGCCCAAGCTCAGCCTGGGCGCCAGCTTCGAGCGCTACACGCCCACCTTCGACGGTGACTCGATCTGGAATTGGTTCTCGCATTCGCCGACGACGAGCCTGCTCGGTCGCGGCGAGCTGCGCTTCACCCGTGCGCTCGCGGCGACGCTATCGAGCGGTGTTCGCTGGTTCGAGACGGAGGGCGACCCCAACGCCCTGCCCGAGCGCATCTCCCCACCGGCAGCGGCGGATCGCGAGGTGACGGGGCGGTTGCTCGATACTTCGCTCGATGCGGGGCTGCGCCTTGGTCTGGGTAGGAGCAATCTGGCGTTGCGCGGCGGCGGAGAAACGGGCGAGCGGGGCCACCGTCTGGGCGGAGACTTGACGGCACGGCGCAGCTTCGGGTCGGGCCGCTACGATGGGCTGTGCGTGGTCTCGGTCTGGGATTGGTCGGACGCTCTTCGGCCGGACCGTGACGCGACCAGCCTGGGCTACGTGCTGGGTGCTGGGCTCACGCCCCGCCCTTCATTCTTCGCGCGCTCGCGACTGGGCCTGGAGTTCGAGCACGAAATGAATCGCCTGGTGGGTCAACGTTTTCGGGTGCTGGCAACCTTGGACTTCACGGTGCTTAAATGAAGAAGGGCCGCACGGACCTCTTGCTACTCGTGGTCATGCTGGCTGCGCTCGTGGCGTTGTTCTCCACGTCGGACCAGGCACAGGCGGGTGACAAGACGCTTCAGCGAGGCCTGCGACCGCTCGCCGAGACGGCGGACGTGCCGGACAGCCTGCGTCCGCCGGGTGCCTTCACGGACGACGGCGGACCGAGCCCGGTCATCTTTCCCGAGCAAGTCTTGTCCGTGCGCTTCAACCACAAAAAGCACGTGAAGCAGCTCGGCATGCAGTGCACGACCTGCCACGACGCGGCCAAGACCAGCCGAAACGCGGCCGATTCGCTGCTGCCACCCGCCACGCGCTGCGACGCGTGTCACGGCACCAATCACCGTGACAGCTCGGCCGTGACGACACGGGAGACGCGCCCGCTGGGCCAATGCAATTTCTGCCACCTCGACTACGACGCTGCTCGGCCGAACGTGGTCGCTCGCCTGGTACTGCCGAAACCCAACCTGCGCTTCGATCACCGGCAGCACGTGGTAACGGAGAAGATTCGGTGCACGACCTGCCACGGCCAAGTGGGGGAGCTTGAGCTGGCGACGCGTGACCAGCTGCCGCGCATGAAACAATGCGTGACTTGCCACACGCTCGGCCAGGGCGACGTGCGCCCGGTAGAGAAGCGCGGCGTCGTGAAGCGTAAGCCGTCCGGCGCCTGCCCGACCTGCCACCTTACGGAAGCAAGCGGGAAGCTCACGACCAGCTTTGCGAGTGGCAAGCTCTTGCCTCCTCCTTGGCTTCACGATGCCGGCCACGGTTCTGACTTCATCGAGCGTCACAAAAAGATAGCGGGCGACGACAGTCAGTTTTGCGCAAACTGCCACCAGGAACGCTTTTGCGTGGGCTGCCATGACGGCAACGTGCGACCTCGCGCTGTCCACCCGAACGACTTCATCAGCCAGCATCCGATCGCCGCTCGCCAGGACAACCCGCGTTGCAGCAGCTGCCACCAACAGCAGTCGTTCTGCCTCAGCTGCCATCAGCGTGCCGGCGTCACCCTCTCCGGCCCGGCCGGCAATTTCGCCCATCGGGGGCGCTTCCATCCCCCCAAGTCAGTCTGGACGGACGGGCTCCGCACGAGCTCTCACCACGCCTGGGAGGCGCAACGCAACCTCAACGCCTGCGTGAGTTGCCACCAGGAGCGCGATTGTACCCTCTGCCACGCCACCCGCGGCGTGGGTGGTCGGGGCGCCCCAGTGTCGCCTGGCGCGGCGGGACAGGGCGTTAATCCCCACCCGGTCAGCTTTCTGGGTCGCTGCCGGCAGGCGCTCCGGCAGAACGCGCGGCCGTGCCTGACCTGCCACGGCCCAAACGACCCGGATCTGCTCAAATGTCGCTGATTTGTAAGCGAAATGGCAAAGAGCTGCCAAACCGCTTGCCGAGCCCTTCCGCTGGCAGGTATAGCGGCACTAGCTACGTTTGCTCATGCTTTGAGGAGGCCCCGCGTGAAGGAGCTTGTCCGCTACCTGTTCGAGAACCTGTACTTCGACTTTCAAGGGGACATCTCCGTCGACAAGGTGAGGGATTTCCTGCGCGAGGACGACAGCCGCGAGGCGCGTCAGCTTCTCTCGAAGATCATCGAGGAGAAGGGGGTCGACGACCTCCTCATCACTCTGGCCGATGTGCTGAAGGATCACATCCGGGCCGGCGTGAGCGAGCAGAATATCCGCGACCAGCTTTCGACCTACTCCGAGAGCTGAAAACCGTCGTCCCGCCGCTGCTCTTGCTGCTGGCGGGCTGTGATCTGGGCGGACCGCCCAGCCTTGCTGGCGCAGGTCCGCCGTTGCGGATTGTCGCGCTCTATCCGGGCAACGGCGAGGGTGAGACGTGCC
>JANNWK010000564.1:0-2949 GCA_031408355.1 Myxococcales bacterium | reverse complement strand
GGCGCGTCTTATCGGCTTGCTCGGAATCGGTCGAGAGTTCTTCGAACAGCTTCTCCCCCGGGCGAATACCGCTAAACCCAATCTCGATGTCCTCACCCTCTCGGAGCCCGGACAGCGCAATCAGATCGCGCGCCAGATCGACGATTTTCACGGGCTCACCCATGTCCAGGATGAAGATCTCCCCGCCTTGCCCCATGCTGGCCGCCTGAAGCACCAGCTGGCAGGCTTCAGGGATCGTCATGAAGTAGCGACGCATATCCGGGTGCGTGACCATGACGGGACCACCGCGTGAAATCTGCTCCTGAAAGATCGGGATCACACTACCGGCCGAGCCGAGCACGTTACCGAAACGCACGGTAACGAAACGTGTCTTCGAACGCTCCGACAACGCCTGAACGTAGACCTCAGCGGCGCGCTTGCTCGCCCCCATCACACTGACTGGGTTGACGGCCTTGTCCGTGGAAATCATCACGAATGTGGCCACGCCAAACTCGCTGGCCAAGTCCGCGACATTGCGCGTCCCAAGGACGTTATTTTTGAGCGCTTCGCAGGGGTTCCACTCCATCATCGGCACGTGTTTGTGGGCCGCGGCGTGGAAGACGATCGCAGGTCGATGCTTGCCAAACACCTCGCGCATGCGCGGCACGTCCGTGATGTCCGCAATGCACGGCTCGAGGCGCGCGCTCGGATAGGCCTCCCGCAGCTCGCGATGAATGTGAAACAAGTTGTTTTCTGCGCGCTCCACCAGCACCAACGCAGCGGGTCGAAACGTCATCAACTGACGGCACAGCTCGGAACCAATGCTACCGCCGGCACCCGTCACGAGAATCACCTGACCGCTCACCTGCTCGCCGATGCCCTCGACGTCGAGCGCGACCGGCTCGCGCCCGAGCAAATCCTCGATGGCAATGCTGCGAATTCGTGACAGGTTCACCTGCCCGCCAACGATCTCGTACAGGCCGGGAATGATCTTGGCCGGAATCTCGGCCTGTTCGGCGAGCCTGCGGATGTTGCGAATCGCCACGCCTGGGGCGTTCGCCATCGTGATCAGGATCTGCTCGGCTCGCAGTCGCGCGCACATCTCCGACATGTCGGCAGTGGAGCCGACGACCGGGATCCCGTGCATCACCATGCCGAGCTTGTTGGGATCGTCGTCCAGGAAACCAACTGCCTTCAGACCCAGATCTGGCCGATGGAGCAACTCGCGAGCCACGAGCATGCCAGCCTGACCGGCGCCAACGAGCAGCGTACGGGTGGCCTCCCCGGCGCCCTGGCGCTTGCGCTGGCCACTCTCTCGCCGTTCCCCTTGGATCCGGCGCAAGACGCGGACGCCACCAACGCCCAGGAAGAGCAACACAAAGTTGATGGCGATCACCCCATAGGGGATGAGCGCGCGGCGCAAGTAGTCACCGCGAAACTCCCCGATGCCGAAGCGCCAGGCGCACAACGCCAGCGAGGCCACCACGCAGGCCAGCAGGATACGCACCGTCTCGCGCAGGCCAACGTAGCGCCAGACGTAGCGATGGATGCCCATCCAGCGCAGGATCAGGAACTCAAACGCCACGACGTAGGGCACCGTAAAGAAGAAGCTGAGCAGGTGTTCGACGGGCGGCAGCAGATCGAAGCGGATGAAGAACGCCGCGGCGTAGGCCAGTCCGAGCACGAACAGATCGAGCGCAACCCGCGAAAATCGAGCGAGCCCCCTAGACACGTCGAGCCTGTGCTTTCGTGGTGAGCACCCGCCGTACGATCTCGATCACTCGCAGCTGGTCAGCCTCGCTGAGACTGCTGGAGCTTGGCAGGCATAGCCCCTGCTCGAACAAGCCCTCGGCGACCTTGCCACCGAAAATTGCCGCGCCCTCGAACAGCGGCTGCAAGTGCAGCGGCTTCCACAGCGGCCTCGCCTCGATGTCAGCCTCCGCAAGTGCGCTCATGACAGCTTCTTTCACGCTACCGAGGCGCTCCGGATCGAACGTGAAGCAACTGAGCCAGTTGGTATTTTTCCCCCACTCGGCCTGCGGCATCAGCGTAGCGCCGTCGATGTCTGCGAAAGCATCTCGGTAGCGGAAGGCGATAGCCCGGCGAGCGGCCACGCGCTCCGGCAAGACTCGCAACTGGCCGCGCCCGATCCCCGCCAGGACGTTGCTGAGGCGGTAGTTGTAGCCAAGCTCCGTGTGCGAGTACGCGACGCCTGGTTCTCTGGCCTGCGTGGCCCAGAAGCGAGCCTTGCTCACCCACTCCTCGTTCGCTGACGCGAGCATGCCGCCGCCGGTCGTCGTGATGATCTTGTTGCCGTTGAAGGAGAACGCGCTAACGGGCGAACGGCTACCAACAGGCTTGTCGCGGTAGGTGGTGCCGAGGGCTTCGGCGCAGTCCTCCAATAGCGGTATCCCGTAGCGCTCAGACAATGAAAGCAGCGCATCCAGGTCCGCGCTCTGACCGAAGAGGTGCACCACCAGCAAGGCCTTGGGGCGTCGGCCCGCGCGCAGCGCATCTTCGACTAGGTTCGGATCCAGGTTCCACGAGCGCGCTTCACTATCGATAAAGACCGGCCGGGCACCGAGATAGGTGATCGGATTGGCCGTCGCCACGAACGTGAAACTGGGACAAAACACCTCGTCCCCGGGCCCCACGCCGAGCAACCGCAGCCCGAGATGGATCGCCGCGGTGCCCGAGGCCAGCGCAACACAGGGCAAACCCAGGTGGTCCTGAAACTCTCGTTCGAAAGCGTCAAGATTGGGCCCCACGCTCGACAGCCAGTTCGTGCGAAACGCCTCTTCGACGTAGGGCAGCTCGAGCCCGCTCATGTGGGGCGCCGAAAGATAGATCCGCGTCACGGTGTTGACTTCCTCTGGAGAGGGCGCGCCGGCACACCGACGACCACGTCGCCGCTCGGCACGTGCTTGGTAACCACCGCTCCGGCACCCACCGTCGCCCCGGCTCCCACCG
>JANNWK010000563.1:0-3011 GCA_031408355.1 Myxococcales bacterium | reverse complement strand
TGATGCCGCCGCGCGAGGGGATGTCGTACATGATGTCGAGCATCGCGTGTTCGAGGATGGCGCGGAGGCCACGAGCGCCAGAAGCGCGGGCGAGAGCTTCGCGGGCGACAGCGGCGAGAGCGCCCTTCGTGAACTTGAGCTTCACGCCGTCCATCTCGAAGAGCTTCTGGAACTGCTTCACCAAGCTGTTCTTGGGCTTGGTCAGAATGTCTATCAGCGCGTCTTCCGAGAGCTCGTGGAGCGTGGCAATGACCGGCAGTCGTCCGATGAACTCTGGGATAAGTCCGAACTTCAGCAAGTCCTCCGGTTGCACCTCGGTGAGCAGGTCACCGAGCTTCAGATCGTTCTTGCTCTTCACGTCCGCACCGAAGCCCATGCTGGACTTGCCCATGCGCCGCTGGATGATCTGATCCAGTCCCACGAACGCACCGCCACAGATGAACAGGATATTGCTGGTGTCTACCTGCAGAAAATCCTGCTGCGGGTGCTTGCGGCCACCCTTGGGCGGCACATTGGCCACGGTACCTTCGATGATCTTGAGCAGCGCCTGCTGAACGCCCTCGCCCGAAACGTCGCGGGTGATCGAGGGGTTGTCGCTCTTCCGGCTGATCTTGTCGATCTCGTCGATGTAAACGATACCCCGCTGGGCGCGCTCGACATCATGATCGGCGTTCTGAAGCAGCTGGACGATGATGTTCTCGACGTCTTCGCCGACGTAGCCGGCTTCCGTCAGCGTGGTCGCGTCCGCGATGGCGAACGGCACCTTGAGGATCTTCGCCAGCGTCTGGGCAAGCAGCGTCTTGCCGCTGCCCGTGGGCCCGAGCAGCAGGATGTTGCTCTTGCCTAGCTCGACGTCGTCCGACTGGACCTTGCTGTCGATGCGCTTGTAGTGATTGTAGACGGCGACCGAGAGCACCTTCTTCGCCCGATCCTGACCGACCACGTAGTCGTCGAGGATGGACTTAATCTCCGAGGGCTTCGGCATCGGATCCGAACCACCAGCGGGCTCGTCCTTTTCGACCTCCTCGGCGATGATGTCGTTGCAGAGCGCGATGCACTCATCACAGATGTAGACGGTGGGGCCTGCGATGAGCTTCTTGACCTCCTTCTGCGACTTCCCGCAAAAGGAGCAGCACAGGTTTCCGTTCGATTCGTCGCGCCTTCTCTCCACGTTTGGTCTCTGCCTGCCGGATGTTGGGATTATCGTTTCGGAATTCAGAAAATTGTAGGGCTCATCGAGCCAGGTCGCAAGGATATGTGCGGGCTCGTCACGAGCCTACCCAGGACGAAGCGGCACGCTCCCCTTGCTCGCTAAGAGCTGCGGGAAAGGAATGCTCGCGGGGGGCTCGGTTCGGAGCCAGCCTCCCCCCATGCAGTTGGACTCGGCATGACCACTAAAAGAGCTGAATAGTTCTCGCGTGATACGGCTCACAGCTTAGGTAAATTCGATGCCCGATGGCGGCGTGAAGGTCGGACACCGAAATCGGACGTCACGGCCCGACGCCAGACCCTGTGCGGCCTCAGCTCAGACCTTCTCGAACTTCTTCTTGTGCTCGAAGATCTCGTCGATGATCCCGTATTCTTTGGCCTGCTGAGCGCCCATGTAGAAGTCGCGCTCGATGTCGTTGGCGAGCACGTCACGGTTCTTACCCGTGCAGCGCGCCAAGATATCGGTGAGCACGTCCTTCATGTGCCGGATCTCGCGGGCCTGGATCTCGATATCCGTAGCCTGGCCGCGGGCGCCACCCAGTGGCTGGTGAATCATGATCCGCGAATGCGGCAGCACGAAGCGTCGGCCCTTCATCCCGGCGCCAAGCAGCACCGCACCCATGCTGGCCGCCTGCCCTACGCAGATGGTGCTGACGTTACAGCGCACGTACTGCATCGTGTCGTAGATCGCTAAACCGGCAGTGACTACCCCGCCCGGGGAGTTGATGTAGAGCTGAATATCCTTCTCGGGATCTTCGCTCTCCAAGAAGAGAAACTGCGCGATGATGATGTTGGCAACGTCGTCGTCCACCTGGCTACCAAGGAAGACGATGCGGTCCTTGAGCAAGCGCGAGAAGATGTCCCAGGTGCGTTCGCCGCGATGGGTTGTCTCCACGACGTGGGGATAGATGATGTTGGCTTCGGGCCGAGAAGCCACGCGTTCCAGCGTGGCCATGGCTTGTGCGCGCGTTTCGGGTCGCTTCGTGTATTTCATTCTGTCGCTCCGCGAATGCCCAGGCTCAGCCGAAGGCCGGTCCCCGTGGACTCATGCCTCGTCAATCTTGGCCTTCGCCTCGATGATGTCCAGGACCTTGTTCTCGAGGATCATGCCGATGAGCATCTCGCGCTTGCGCTGATCCTTGTACTCGGCTCGGAGTTTCGCAAGGTTCTTGCCGGACTGCTCAGCCAGCTCCTTCAGTCCGTTCTCGATTTCCTCGTTGCCGATCTGGATGCCCTCTTTCTTGGCAATCTCGGCCATGAGTAGCCCCGCCCGTACTTTGATTTCGCTGTCTTCGACGAGCTTGCCGCGGAGCTCGTCGCCAAGACCGGTGACCTTCTGCCCTTGGCTACGCGCCCGGTTGAGGATTTCCTGCTCGGTGAGGCGCATTTGCCGCTCCACGAGCGACGGCGGCACAGGCACCGGGTTGGCCTTCACGAGCTCGAGAACCAGCTGTTCGGCCAGCGCGTTGTCCCCCTGCTCCTTGGCCTGCGCCTCAAGCTTCTTCTTGATGTCGTCCTTCAAGGCGGCCAGCGTTTCGAAATCACCGAGGTCCTTGGCGAACTCGTCGTCTGCGGCGGGCAGCACGCGCTCTTTCAGGTCCTTCAACGTGATGACGAACGTGACCGTCTGGCCACGCAGCTTCGGGTGCGGGTGTTGAGCGGGCATGGGGGACTCAGCCGTCGCCGTCTCGCCCACGCTCTTGCCCGTGACCGCTTCCTCCAGCTGAGGCAAGAGCGTGCCGCCGCCGAGCTCGACCTGAAAGTCGGTAGCCCCGGCGTCATCCACCACCTCGCCCGCGACC
>JANNWK010000562.1:0-2823 GCA_031408355.1 Myxococcales bacterium | reverse complement strand
GACGAGCGGCGGGCGATGCTGATCCTGCGCGAGGCCTGCTTCGGCGCCGACTCGAGCGCCTCGCTCTGGGTGCTTTACGGCATCCAGTGCCTGCGCGCGCGTCGTCGCGATGACGGGTTTCGGGCTCTTGGGCAGGCGCTGTGGTTGCGCGAGCGCTCACGGGATCACGCGCGAGCCCGAGTGATGCGGGACTTGATCGCGCACCTGAGCAGCGGCGGCCACTTGCCGCTGGCCGCCTGAGCCCGCTCAACCCGCCTTGGCGGGCGCCGACTCGCGGTAGGCGAGCGCGCCCGCGTTGAACGAACGCAGCGTGTTGCGGGTACACAGCGGGCAACTCCAGCCCACGTCGACCTGCGCGCTCTTGGCTCGCTGGGTCGCGTTCGCCGGCGCAACCCACTCACGGCCCCGGCCTCGATCGATAGCCCAGCCGCGCACGACCGCTTGCTGCTCATTGAGCTCGGCGACGAGGGTTGCCTGGCATTCGCAGAGCGACTGGACTCGAGCAATCTTCATGGCGTTTTCTGGGGTCTCTCGCTTCGGGCGTGACGGACGCTGTAGCTCTAACGATGAAGGTCGAGCCCGGTCAAGCCCGAAGTCGCGCGGAGCCTACCACGCAGGCCGGCGCGCCGGTTCCGAGCGCCGGCCGGGAGCGAGGCGCCCGCGCGAGGGCTTGAAGTTGGGTCGGGTAGGCACTAGGCTGCCGTCTCTCTCCGCGGGACTAGCTCAGTTGGTAGAGCGCAAGCTTCCCAAGCTTGAGGTCACGAGTTCGAGCCTCGTGTCCCGCTCCAGAATCGGCATCTTTTAAGGGGTTTTCGAAATCGTGATCAAAACCCGTGATCGAAACTACCTCGGATAGCTCCGCAGGGCGGGGAACACATCTCCGAAGCCAACTCGGAGCGCGTTGGCGAGCCGCAGGTAGCCCTGCGTGGTCTCGAAGTTCTCGTGCCCGGCGCGCTGCATGATGCGCAGCGGGTCACCCGCCACTCTCAGCCAGCGCCGAAGCGTCCGGCTCATGTGGGTGGGCATCCAGGGCAAAAGCCGTTCAGCGCCGCCGGCTACCAGCGACCCCAGCAGGGGCAGAAGGGCCGGCTCAGTCGGCACCGGGCGGGCTCGACCCGGATGGCGTTGTGCGAGTGGCCCCCCGCACTTCCGCGACGAGCCACTCTCGATCGGATCGTTCGGCCCGGCTCATGGCGCCCCCGCTAGCAGCAGGCACGTACAGAATCGGTGGGACCCGTACGGCGTAGGGATGCAGGGCAAACGCTTGGAGCTAGTCATGGGTCCTCCTAGGCTGACTCCGTGCCCGTCGAACGCTCCGAGCTGATCACCTGCCTGGTCGAGGCGAGGGAGTACTACGCGGCCAAGCTGGTGGGCGCGCACCGGCTCGACTGCCACGGACGCCCGGTGACGATCCACTTCGAGGCTCACTCCACACACGCCTTTTCGGAGGAAACGCGTGAAGCCATCGCACAGTCCGATCTGGTCAGGACTCGTGTTCCAGGGGGCGCGTCGAGCTTCGCAGGTTCAGCCTTGACCGGGCGAAGCTCTTGGATGACGTCCTGCCTGCGGTCGCCGGCTTCACCGTTTCGATACCAGGCACATCGAACAGCGGCGCCGAGAAGCGAATGCTTCATGGCACACGCCTGCCCGACGGGCGTTTTCTTCGTGTCGTGCTCCGCTCCGGGCCTGGCGACGCTTTCACGTGTGTGACGGCGTACCCTGTGGATCAAACCGTTTGGCTCGCCGCGAAGCGGGCCAAGAGCGCACGTTTTCCAGCCTGACAAGGGTAGCCCCGGGAGAGCTTGCGCTCGGCCGGGGCCGGCAACATCCCCAGCCGCGCCATTCAGCTGGGTGCCCTTCCGACCGCTGGCGAAGCGGTCGAACGTTGCTGCGGGCCTAGGTAGGCTAAGGCGAACCGGAGCCCCACGCAAGAAAGCCATCCCAGCGGGGACGTAAACAGCTGGAAATCCTCGGATAGTGCAACCGTCAGCGGTCATCGGTGCCGCGGCCCAGCAAGAACGCCTCCCGCTCGGCGCCCACCAGTCTGGTAGCTAGTGACTCGGTTTTGCATGTTTTTGGCTGCCGCGGCGTGGACAGCTCGGCCGCCAAAGCGCCCGTGGGATCGAAAGCTCTGACTCGAACCTTCGAGCCGCTGATCACGCAGCCCGGAGCGCCTGCCGCCGTGCCGTGCAATCCGCCCTCGACGGTGCGGGGGAACCCACGCCCCGGCTACTCCAACTCATCGGCGTAGCTAGCGGCGAAAGTGAAGGTCACGTCACCGTCGCCATTGCGGGCGGCGCTAGGGAATCCAGCCGGTGCTCGGTCCGTGACGCGCGGGTCGGTGCAGGTCACGACAATCTGAACGGCGAAAGAGTGGAACGGGTGCTCGGGATCGTCGGCAAATGCTCTTGTTACTGTTTTCGGTCAGTACGCCGACAAACCGAAAGCCACGCAAACGGAACGCCGACTCGAGCGCGGGGGCGTTGTCCCGCCGTAGAAGGAGCACGCCACTGGCGCCCAGCCTGGGTTGGCGCCCGGGTGTCGCGTTTCATGCGGACTTTTTGGCCTGTTTTTGCTGCACCACAGCGATCGTCACCGGCATCGAGCGCCCGGTGGCGAGGACGTCGACGAGGGCGTTTCGGCTGATTCCGAGCAGCTCACCACCGCGCTTCGGGCCGTGGGCCTCGAGAATTGCGCGGCTGTCCAGACGCGCGCCTAGTCTTCGTCGCGCTGCCGTTGGAGCTTTTTCTTCAGGGCTTCCACGGTCGCGCCGTAGTGCATCGCCGATCTCAGTTCGGCCGCGGCCTCCCAAAGCCGCCGAAG
>JANNWK010000561.1:0-16591 GCA_031408355.1 Myxococcales bacterium | reverse complement strand
GCGCGGGCCCGGCCGGATCCAGCGCCGGGCCAGTTGCGAGGGTCGCAAGCTCGTCGCACGTCCACTCACGGGGCCGCTCGCCGGGAGCAAGGTGACGGATGGGATTCAAGCTTCGCATGAAATCCTGCCAGCTCGCGCGGGGCGAGAACCTGGGCCCTGCTGTCGGAGTCGGCCCGAGGAACTCGATGCGGGGCGGAACGTCGGGCAGCGGATCCAGCTCTCGGACCAGCCGGGTGATCTCCTTTTTCGTCTGATGCTTGGCGCGAACGAGCACCTCGCGAAAATTGTCGGGTGTGAGGTGTGGCCCGAGCATCAGCAGGGCCGTGAGGTGGAGCTCGCCGTTCGCGATGGCGTCGAAGAACGCGGGAAAACGTCGGACCAAGCGGGCCGCGCTGACGCGGCGAAACGCGGCGTCTTCGGAGAAGCGCAGCTCGTAGATGCAGTAAGTGTACAGGCTCGAACAAGCTCGGGTGCGGTGGAGGCCACGCGCTTCGACTTCGGCAAGTGGGCGAGCAGCGCCGCGAGCAGATGATTCGATGCTCCGACCAGGCGCCGCGTACCCGTGAGCAGCTCGGCGTCCGAGAGCGCGGTGAGCTGGGGAGACAGCGAAACGGGGCTTGAGCAGGGTACGTCCTTCTCGTCCATGGATTCAGCGTACACCCGCGATTTCGGACCTCCTGTGCGCCCCGCTCGCAGCGCTTCGGCGGTCCGAACGCGTTTCGAATCGGAAGCGGCAAGAGCGCGCGCTCACACGGCGACCTCGGAGCTAGCGGCTATGGACTTGATGGCAGTTGCCGCATCCAGCGGCGAACGCGCCGAAAGGCTGTCAACGCGAAAGTGACGAGTGTCAGAGCTAAGTGAAAATGTCACCCCTTAACTGCTCGGTGAAAGTGTCACTCCCTCGTCGTTCTTGTCGTTGTTTCGGTTGCTTGTGGTTGAAGGCTTCGGTCGGGAGCTCCGCTAATCGCCGTTCCGCCCCGGTGCCACAATCTCGACGGCGAGTGTCTCGATGCCCCAGGCGTAGCCGAGCTCGCGTGCTGTTCCGAGCGCCTGACTCTTGCCGAGCAAGCGAGCAACGAGCTCAAGGCCCAGTTCGAGGGCCGAACCACTATGCGCTGCGGTGAGCGAGCGCGCGCTGCTGACGACACCAGCTGCGGTGTTCGGCTTGATGCTGGCGTCGAGCGCCAAGAGTTCTTCGGCTAGGGCGCCCGTGCCCGCTACTTCGCAACCCTGAAGCAGTCCCGCGCGCGCGGCCACCAGCACGCCCAATCCAATGGCCAGAGTCAGGCTGACCCCCGGTGCGACTCGCGCCAGGTACTCGATGGTAGCGCTGTTCGCGAGCGCATGGCGGGCGCCGTACCCTCCGGGGATCAAGAGTAGCTCCGGCGCCGGGCAGCTCTCGAGCGCTTCAGCCGGGCCGATGCTCAGCTGAGCGCGCGTGACAATGCGGCCGGGCTCCGCGGCTACCAGCTCCGCCTTGATCGCGCGCCAGTTCCACTTGCGACCGGCGCTCGAAAATACCTCCAGCGGTGCGGCGATATCTAGCAGATCCATCTCGTCGAATGCGATGATGGCTAACGAATAGGGGCGGGTGCGCATCGCTATGGCAGGAGCAGGAGTTGTCCAGACGTCTTGCGTGACTCGAGCGCTTGGTGGGCCCTTCCGGCCTCGGCGAGTGGGAAGCGCTCGAAGATGCGTGGCGTGAGGTCGCCGCTTTGCAACATGGCAAACAGCGCGTCGGCGCTCGCGAGCAGCTCTTCTCGGCTGTGGATGTAGGAGAAGAGGGTGGGGCGCGTCACGAAGAGCGAACCCTTGGCGGCGAGCGTGTTGAGTTCCAGGGCAGGCGGCTTGCCCGAAGCGTTGCCGAAGCTGACCAGAAGGCCACGTGTCGAAAGGCAATCCAAGGAGCTTTCGAGGGTGGCCTTGCCGACTGAGTCGTAAACGACCGGGACGCCCTCGGGATACAGCTCGCGGAGCCGACCACTGAGGTTCTCCGCCCTGCCGACGAGGGTGTGGAGGGCGCCATGCTCGCGCGCGAGTTGGGCCTTTTCTTCCGAGCTCACGCTGGCGATGACTTTCGCGCCGATGGCTGCGAGCCACTGGCACGCTAGCAGTCCAACGCCGCCTGCCGCGGCGTGCAGGAGCACGGGCTCCGCGAACCGCACCGGGTGCACGCGCCGCACCAGCATCTCGACGGTCATGCCTTTGAGCAAGGTTGCGGCCGCGGTTTCGTCAGAGAGCTCGTCGGGGAGCGGGATCAAACGGTCGGCGGGCACGTTGCGGGCAGTGGCATAGGAGCCGGGCGTCTGGCTCACGTAGGCGACACGCTGGCCTTCGCGCAGGCCCAGCTCGGCTGTTTCGGGTCCGAGCCGTTCGATGTAGCCGGCGGCCTCGACGCCAAGCGTCGCCGGTAGGGGGACCGGGTAGAGTCCCGTGCGTTGATAGGTGTCGATGAAGTTCACGCCGATGGCGGTGTGGCGAACGCGGGCTTCCCCGGGCTCAAGTTCGAGCAGGCTAAAAGGCTCGCTCCGCAGCACCTCGGGGGCGCCTGTTATGGAGATGCGGATCCTCTGCTCCATCGATGCCCCCCACTCTACCGCTATTTCTTGGGTGTCCGGCGACAAGAGCGTGGGCTGTGCCGGTTCCGGGCCGCCTGGGGCAGGCTCCGGGGATATGGTATCGACAGAGTATGCAGGCTGAAGGACGCGCGCCGGGAGCTCTGACACGGGAGTTCAAGCTGAAACCGAGTGCCTCTCCCAAGAGCGCGAGCGAGCGCGTGGCAATCATGAAACAGCTCGGCTTCGGGCGGGTATTCACCGAGCACATGGTGACAGTGCGCTACGCGGACGGCGCCTGGCAGCAGGGCGAGCTGGTTCCCTACGGTCCGCTCTCGCTCGATCCGGCCGCTTCCGTGCTCCACTACGGGCAGGCCATCTTTGAGGGTTTCAAAGCCTACCGTCAGCAGGGCGGGGGCATCGCCACCTTTCGCCCTGAGGCCAACGCGCGACGCTTCGCGGCTTCGGCACGCCGGCTTGCGATGCCGGAGCTCCCGGTGGAGACCTTCGTGGCGGCGGCAGACGTGCTGATTTCACAGGAACGCGAATGGGTGCCGCCTGGAGCGGGTGAGAGCTTGTACCTGCGCCCGCTCTTGATCGCGACCGAGGCGGCTCTCGGGGTACGCCCGGCCAAGGAGTATCTGTTCTTGTTGTTTGGCTCCCCGTCGGGCGCGTACTTCCCTCAGGGCGTGAAGCCGCTGAGCGTTTGGCTGTGCAAGGATTTCGTGCGGGCGGCGCCGGGAGGAACGGGCGAGGCCAAGTGCGCTGGGAACTACGCGGCCAGCCTGGTGGCGCAGCAGAAAGCCATCGACGAAGGCTGCCAGCAGGTGATTTGGCTCGACGCCTTCGAGCACCGCTTCGTCGAGGAAATGGGCGGGATGAACCTATTTTTCGTGTACCGCGACGGCGCCGGGCAGAAGCTCGTGACGCCCAAGTTGACCGGCACGCTGCTGCCGGGCATCACGCGCGACAGCCTCTTGCAGCTGGCGCCCGAGCTCGGTTTCGGCGTCGAGGAGCGCCTGCTCAGCGTTGAGGATTGGGAGCGGGATCTGGCGAACGGCACGTTGACAGAAGTTTTCGCTTGTGGAACGGCGGCCGTCATCACGCCGATAGGTCAGGTCAAGTTCGAGGGCGGACAGTGGAGTATCAACGGCGGCGAGCCTGGCCCGGTGGCGACGCAGCTGCGTGACGCTCTGCTGTCGCTGCAGCACGGGACGACTCCGGATCGCCACGGTTGGATGCATCCGGTGTGCTAACGCGACGGGCTGGCTTCACCTGGCTCGCCCCTCGCGTGCTCGCGCCAGCGGCCCTGCTCCTGGTGGGGCTTGCCGGTTGCACCCCCTCGGCGCCGCGCGCGAACCTCGTCGTCTCGGCACGCACGCAGCGTACGGTGGTCCCGCTCACTCGCCTGGCCTGGCTCAGCTCCGAGCAGCAGTCGGGGTTTCTGCCAGCAGCTGTGGTCTTGGGCGGCCGGGGCGCCGGGCGCACGCTGCTGTATCTCGAGTTTCCTGAGCAAATCCCGCGAACGGGTCGGCTGCTCGTGGCCTACCTGGTTCTGGACGGCGCGGCGCAGGCCGTTAGCCCCGAGCCGGTCGAGATCGCGCTGATGCGCGCGCAACGGGCTTCCGTGGTGCCGAAGGCTTGGGGCGAAAGGCCCGCGGCCGTTCTGCCCAGGGTCACGGCTCGACTCGCTCCGCGGACTCCCCCATTTCGGATCGATGCGACCGAGCTCTTGCAGGCGGATCAGCGTGAGCATCGGCCGAGCAGTTGGCTGCTGCTCGCCGAACCGGCCGATAGGGAGGGCGTCGTTGTCGCGACGGGTGCCGCCGGGGGCGCGGCGCCGCGGCTCGAAATCTACTGGGAGTGAGCTGTCGGGAGAGCAGCGGCACCCAGCCGATGTAGGCGCAACACCGCCCCGCTCAGGCTGAGCGGGGCGTGCTAAATTCTGGCGCCGAAGCGCCGTTGAGATGTGGGGGACCGCCCCAAGCTCGACCGGACTGGCCTAGCGCATGAGCCCTCGCCGCATCCACCCTGCCTCAATACTATTCGGCGTCACCGCCATGGTTTGGTCTTGCGCCATCTATGACAACGGCCTGCTATCGAGCGGGCCCGTGGTCGTTGCTGGAGCTGCCGGAACGAGCACCGCTGGGGCGATGGCGAGTGCCGGAAGCGCTGCAGGAGGAACCGCCGCTGGCACCGGCGGCGCCAGCGCGACGGGCGGAGCCAACGCGACGAGTGGTGTGAGCGGCCTCGGCAACGGCGCAGGTGCCGGTGGCGGCGGCGGCGTGGGCGGAGCCGACGGCCTTGGTGGCGAGGCGGGCGCTGCTTTGCCGTCATGCTTCGCGCCGGACATCATCGGAATCGCCCTCAACGCTCCCCACGTGCTGGAGGCCGAGGACGCGGAGTTGGCTGGCGGCACGGTGGCGACCGTCGGCGGGAACAACGTTTCAGGCACCGGCTACGCGGACATGCTGGGCAAGGAGGGGAGCATGACCTGGTTCGTCGAGGTACAGGTGGGGGGCGACTACACGCTGACCTGGAAGTACGCACAGCTCGACTCGCGCGACATGACCCTAGAGGTCAACTGCGTTGTTGCCTTCCAATCGGTGCCCTTCGAGTACACCGGCGACTGGTACACAACCTGGAAAACGGACATCAGTCGAGTGGTTCGGCTCAATCTGGGAACCAACCAGCTCGTTCTTTCGACGAACGGCGAGAGCGGCCCCAACTTCGACACGATGACGATCTCGGCCAACTAGGCGACGCCGCATGCGCCGCCGCGCAACCACCGTGGGTGGGTCACCAGACAAAGCGCCCGAAGCCCAAATCGATGAACTGTTCGCCGAACGGATCGGTGCTGCAGTGGACCGCGACGACGTTTTCCCCCACGACGAGACTGTCCACCGCAGCCTGGTCGAGCGCTAATTGACGGTACCCGGAAGTCCAGTTGGCCAGCACGGCGGCCTCGACCCCGTTGAGGTACACCTCCGCGTTAAAGTCGTGGTTGATGCGCATGTCGAGCGCGGCAGGCAGCGAGTCGAGCGTGAAGCTGCGGCGTAGCCAAATATCCGCGTCGTTCCAGTGGGTACGCGCGGGTGAGCTGATGGCGAGGCCGTCGCCGAACCCGCCTGGACCTTCGGACCAGGCGCTATCATCGAAAGCCACCTGCTCCCAGGCGCCTTTGGGCCGGCGCGTGACGTAACGCCAGACCAGACCGGGAGCTGCTTCGGAAGTTGGAACTACGGCCTCGAAGACGTTCGGGCGCCACTGCACGACGAAGCGTTGCTCATCGCCGCCAGACGCGGCGTGAAACTGGAGCGCAGCGCCTGCCTCGGGCCCGGCCACGGCAACGTAGCCTTGCGTTACGCGGTCCACGAGGTGCCAGGTGTCTTCACCCGCACACACCAGCTGAAAGCTCTGGCGCGGCTCGTCGACGTGGCCACTCGGGGCACAGGTGAGGTCGACGACCGCGTTCCCACCCAGCAGGCCGCCGGCGTCCAAACAATAGCCGCTGCCGACATTTTGCAGCGAGTACCACGCGCCGCCTCGGTCGACTGCTTGGAAGACTTGGCAAGCCTCGAAACTGCAGCTGGCTTGCTCGTACGCTGACTCGTTGAGCACCGCGCAGCCCGTGGGCTGCAAGCACCTGTCACTACTCAGCCCGCGTAGCACGTAGAACCCCGAAAGGGCTGCGAAGTCCCCGACCTCGTAGGCAACCCCGGGCTCGCTCTCCAGCGTGCAACCGGCGGTCTGCTGGCCCGGCGAGCCTGCCGCGGACGCCCCGCCAGCATTCACACTGCCCCCAGCTGCGGCGGTGCCGCCGGCGGTTGAAGTGACGCCTCCGTTCGCGCCGCCGGCGGAGCTGACGAGCTTGTCCTGGAGCTCGTAGCCCACGCGACAGCCATTGACCAAGCTGCCCACTGCGCCCACCAGTACTGCGACATGCAGAGCGGAGCGGATTGAAACGCTGGCGCTACCGTGCATGTCTCGCCATGCCAAGCCCTGCTAGCAGGTCTTGAGCGAGAGCAGGGCCACGGCCATAACGACCAGGATGGCCGGAAAGCTCACTGCAAACGCCTTGCGGCTATACACACCTACCTTGATAGCACGCCTCGCTTCGCTCGTGGAGAGCGCTGTTCCGAGCAACGGCCCTGGGGTCAGGGTCAACCAGACACAAGCGAATCAGCGTGGCACCCGTGAAAGCAGCGTCGCGATCCTGTCTTCATCGGCGCCGCTTTCGAGGAGTCGTTCTCGATCCGAAAACGTGGATCAGGTTTCGCTTGTCCGCGCAAAGCGCGTGATCCCGGGGAGCTGGGGTGAGGACTACCGCCCCCCGCTCATACGTCTCGCGCAGCGCGCGGTGGTTCGGGGCTTCCAAATAGAAGTCAGTGAGGCAATTGTTGACGAGATCGATCGTCCGCCCCGCCGCACGCAGCGCACTCGCCTCGGAGGTGAGCGCGCCTCCTCCCACGATCGACCCGTTCAATCGCCGACACTGTCGCAGCGATGGCATCGACGTGGGGACGCCACAGGTACACCGCGACGGACGAGAAGAAATTCCGCTGCTTTGCCAGGATCGAGCCGTAGCGACCATGGACGCCCTCTCGCGCTAGGATGTGGGGTCCATTTCACAAAGGTTGCCCACCGGTCGCCGTTTTGTGAGAGGGATCGAGGCATGCGTCATCTGCCTATCGCTGTCATGACCTCCCTGGCCCTGTTTGTCGCCGCCTGCGACGGGAGCGACGGTGGCGCTTCACCCGGTGCCGGCGGTGTCGACGGCAGCTCCGGGGGCGAGGCGAGCACGGGCGACGCTGGGGACACGAGCACTGGCCCGGGCACGGGCGGCAGCGTCGGTTCCACTCAAGTCGAGTTCACCGATCTTCCTGGTAAGATCCGCTTCATCAACTTCGTCTCGGACGGCACTGCGGGCGTCAACCTCGACCTGTATTGGGGCACCAGCATTCGGCGTGGCGAGAAAGTGGCGACGGTGCAGTACGGCGAGATCACCGAGTTTCTCACGCCGCGCCACGCGGTGGCGGACGAGCCCCTTCTCGGACCCGACGAGGGGCGTTTCTTCATGTTGGCCGAGGGCGACGTTTCCGCTACTCCGAGCTCCTTCCTGGTTTTGGACGACGAGGTGTTCACGGCCGACACGGTGCTGACGTTGGGCCTGGCCGCGGCCGAAAACCTGTCCGGCGACGCCTTGGCGGTGGCCGTGCAGACTTTCGACGAGGCGAAGCTGAGCCCTCCGCCGACGGGTATGGCCCACGTTTTTGGCTGGGCCTCGGCGTTCCGGCAGATCGAAGGCGGCGACTTCGTTCTGGTCGGCGCGGACGGCCTGTGCAACCCGGACCGCGGCGAGTCGGGCGGCGCCAACCTTGGCGCGTCCGCCCTGATCCCGGAAGGCACGACAGGCCTCTCGCTGTTCGATGCCAACACTGAGCCGCCCTGCGCCACCGGCGCGCCGCCGGTCACGGGCAGCGTCGAGGCCGGTAAATCCTACGTCCTGTTGGGCGAAGCCGAAACGTACGAAATCGAAGCACGCCGCGTCGTGTTGCTCGAGCTGGGTACCGAGAACTAATAGGTGACCATGCGAAGCTCAGTCCGACCCCTCCTCAGCGCGCTTGTCCTCGTGGCAAGCTCGTCACTCGCCGGGTGCAACGCCAAGAGCGGAGGGGCAGACGCCGAGGGCGGTGGCTCGAGTAGCAATCCGTTTGGGCCGGGGGCGTCCGGCGGCACTCAGGGCGGGCTAGCCGGTGGAGACGGTGGCACGGCTTTCGCGGCTCCGACGGCTGGCAGCGGGGGCACCGAATCGCCGCCGCTCGTCGGGGTTGCGGGCAGCAGCGGCGGCGTGCCCACGTTTCTCAAGAGGCCGCTCAACACAGAGTTCTATGCCGAGGGGATCAACTACGGTGACTTGAATCGTGATGGCGCGCAGGACATCGTCGCGGGTCCGTTTTGGTATCCGGGTCCGGACTACGCGCAAAAGCTCGCCTTCAGGGAGCCCCGCGCGACCCCCTTCGACATCGCGGGCGATTCAGACTGCTACTCGATTTTCGTTTACGACATCAACCAGGATGACTGGCTCGACGTCCTGTCGTTTCGATTGGCGGGCGGGGCGGAGGCGGTCTGGTACGAGAACCCCAAGGGTGCAGCCGGGCATTGGACCGAGCATGTGGCGTTTAGCGCCGTCGATAACGAATCAGCGTCATTCGTGGATATGGACGGGAACGGCAAGCCGGAGATCGTCAGCGTTTCAGGCGGCTACGGCGGCTGGGCGGAGCCCGATTGGACGCGTCCCTGGGACCCTTGGACCTTTCGGCCAATGACGGCCAAGGGGACCTGGGCGCGCTACTCGCACGGGATGGGAACGAGCGACGTTAACGGCGACGGCCGTCGGGATCTGCTGCTGGCCGAGGGTTGGTGGGAACAGCCCGCAAGCTTGTCGGGCGCGGCATGGGCGGAGCATCCAGCTGCCTTTTGGGGTCAGGAGGCTCCCGACGAAGGCTACGGGGGCGCCCAAATGTTCGCCGACGACGTGGACGGGGACGGAGACAATGATGTGATCACGAGCCTGCAGGCCCACGGTTGGGGACTAGCGTGGTTCGAGAACCAGGGCGGGGCCTTTGCCAAACACGTGCTGATGAACACTCGGGAGGAGGAAGCGCAGTACGGCGTCGCCTTTGCGCAGCTTCACGCGTTAGAGCTGGTGGATCTCGACGGCGACGGCTTGAAGGACATCATCACGGGTAAGCGCAAGGGCGCTCATGGCGCTGGACTGGGAGCCGAGCTCGACGCACCTGCGGTGCTCTATTGGTTCAAGCTCGTTCGCGAAGCCGGGCAAGCGCCACGCTACCAGCCCTATCTAATCGACTCCGAGGCCGGGGCGGGAACGCAGCTCGTCGCGGCTGATGTCAATGGCGATGGCCTTCCGGACGTCCTGACCGCAGGCCGCGCGGGCGCGTTTCTGTTCCTGAATCAGCAGGGTCGCTAGGCGTCGGATGCTGCCACTGCGACGGGTGCCAAGGAGGCCGCGACGACCCAGTGCTCCGCGGATCTCAGCGTCGAACCGCCCATGGACTGGCTGGGAAAGCTGCAGCGAATCGTGGTCCCGTGGCCGGGCTCGCTCTCGATTTCGACGTGTCCAGCCAGGCCTCGACAGGCCTCTCGCACCGCCGACATGCCCACGCCGCGACCCGACGTTTCGGTCACTTGCTCGGCGGTTGAGACGCCGTCCGCAAACAGCGCCGCTTCCAGATCCTGGCGGCTGGCGTGTGGGAGTCCCTTGGCAACGGCCGCTTCTGCCAGTCTTTGCCAGGGGATGCCCCGCCCGTCGTCGCTGACCTCGAGCAACAGCCGTTGCTCAGAGAGCCTGGTGCGAAGCACGAGCCGTCCGGCAAGCGGCTTGCCGGCAAGCCGGCGCTCTCCGGCTGACTCGATACCATGGTCGATACAGTTGCGGAGCACGTGCGAGAGCGCGGCCCACACCGGGGCCCAGGTGTGGGCGCACACCCTGAGCCCGTTCGATTCGACTGAGATCTCGAGATCCTTGCCCATGCGGCTCGCCAGCTCCTTCGCTCGCCCAGCGAAGCGACTGAGGCGTCGAGCCGTCGGCTCAAGCTTCCAGTTGGCGATAGCAACGAGGATCTCGCGTCGTGGTGTGCCGCAAGTGATGGCGTCGACGATGGCCGAGTACTCGTTATCGGCAATCTCGAGGCCACTGCCCTGAGCGTCTCCGACCATCTGCGTCACGGTCACAGACAGCGCGCCCCACGCTCTGCCCAGTCTCTCGACGGCGGAATCGCTGAGGATGCCGCCATTGTCGGCCATGTCGTCCTCGATGTCGTGACACAGACTCGACATGCTGAGCACGCCGAAGAGCGCGCAGTTCCCCTTCAAGGTGTGAACCGCTCGCGCGACCTCGTCGCCGGCCTGGCCCACGAAGCTCGCCAGGCTCTCCACGATCTCGCGAGCATTGACGAAAAAGTCGAGAAACCCCGCCCGATCTCGCTGACACGCTTGAAAGATGCGCACCGTCTCCTGCTGCAGCGCGCTGGCCCGGCCGTGCTCGATCTCGCTCGTGACGTCGGACACGACGACCAGGAGTCGCGAAAGGCGACCTTCCTCCAGGATCGGACGGTAGCAGAGCCGCAGGTGCTGGTCAGCGAGCAGGAGGCCGTGGGGCATCTGATCCAAGATCAGGTCCATCGGCATGACATCGGAGCGAAGCTCTTCAAGGCCCAAGCCGAGCTCCAGTGCCAGGGTTGGGTTACCGGCTCCCAGATATTCTGGAAGAGTAACGCCACCAGCCGGTATCCCGAACCAGCGCTCCATGGCTGCGGAGCGCTCGGTCGAGAACACGCCGTTCAGGTCGACGGTCAGCATGCCGTCGTGTGCGTTGTCCAGAATCAAACGAAAAGCATCGTTGCGTCTGCTAAGTTCGCGCGTCCTCGTTGCCACGGTCGCCTCCAGACTGCCGTTCAGCTGCTCCAGTTCGCGCGCGCGCGCTTGCACCTCGCCGGTCAACTTGCCGATGCGAACGGCCATGCTGTCGAAGGAATCGCCCAGCTCGCCCAGCTCGTCGCTACCAGCCCGACCGACGCGAATCTCCAGGTTGCCGGCCGCAAACGCCTTGGTTCTGCTCGAGATGTGCGCGACGCGACGCGTGATGTTGTTGGCCAGGGCGAACGCCAGCAACACCGAAACCAACAGCGCCACAGCGGCCAGGGCGCAGCCCAGGTACAGGTGCCGCTGGAGGGCGGAGACCCGCGTCTCGAGCAGGCGATCCTCCTCTTGCAAAGCAACCCTGTGTAGAGCGTAGGTGGCGGCTTCGAGCTCGTCGAGATCGGCGTCAAAGACGTTCTTGTCGAACTTTGGAAGCGAGCCTGAACTTGCGAGCCGGCCCAGGTGATTGAGCAGCTTGCTGACGGCCGCATCGACTGCCCGAAGGCGTGGCTTTAGCGACGGCGAAAGCGTTGGGCTCACGCCGTGGAAGTTGGCGTCTTCGTTGAGCGCGGTGTTGGTGCTGGCTAGGGCCCTGCCCCAGTCCGCCTCTCGCAAGAAGGCGGCTGCCGTGGCCAGGCGGGCTTGTGACTCGCTGTCGACGGCGCCGGTCGCGACCGTTTCTTCGACGAGCGCGGCGATCTGCTGGAGGCGCTCCTCCATTTGCGGAAGAGCAAGCAGCGTCGCGTCCATCAAGTAGTAGCTGTCCAGATCGGGATCGAGGATCAGATTGGAGGTGTCGCCGGCGTGAGTGATCATGCTCCGCACGTGGGCCACGAGCTTGCCGTACTGGTCGCGCGCGAGCGCTTGGCCCACGGCAGGCGAGGTTTTCAATAGCTCGCGCCATTTCTGGCGCAGGCCACGAGCCGTGAACTCGTTGCGCTGCCTCAGCCCCAGCCCGTGTGGCGTGAACTGCAGAGCTTCGCCATGCGCGCGGTCAGCCGTGTCGAGCCGCTGCAGGGCAGCCGTGACCGCAAGCGCCTCGGCTTGGATCCGAGCCTCGATGATAGCGCTTGGGGGCGCGCGGCCAAGAGCGAGCCGCTGGTGCCTTGAGACGTGCTCGAGAATGTCCTGCAAGGGTCGCTGGTAGGCGGTCCCCTTGAGTTCCATCGAAGTAAATGAAATATCGCCGAGCTGCGTTCGTGTCATCAGCACGAACATCACGACGATCGGCAGAGCGAAGGCCAGGCATACCGAAAGCAACTTGCTTCCAATTCCGAACTTCATGGCTTGCCCTGCACTCCTTTCTGGACGACCGTGGTTCAGAAGAAGATAGTTTCGCCCTCGGCTACCGCGACCTCGGCCGCGGCGGGCGGTCTGCTGGGGAGCTTGAAACCGTCGATCAATTCGCAATCGATCCAGACGCAAACGAAGCCGGTCCCTGCCGCAAACACCTGCGGCGCGCGCAGCTTGCCTGGAGCAGGGGACAGATTGTCCCCGCTCAGGCCGGCGGGCGTCGCCAAGTGAATCTCGACCCCCAGGCCCAATAGGCGATTTTTCAGCCTGCCCATCAACTGATTGGCAAGCTCGCAGATCCAGTCTCGCTGCGAGGTTACGGCGTCGGGGTTGGTCTGCTCGAGCGGCTCCCGCGTGGTGGCCAAGACCAACGCCCCGCGCATCTGTTTGCCACCGAAGCCCATCACGCCGCACAGAGCCAGCCGCTCAGGCGGGGGAAACTCGCTGCGACCGCGCGGTTGCATGTCCAGCTGATAGGCCGAGAACAGCTCCCTCGCGCAGTCGAACACCAGGTCGTCAATCGGGCGGTTATCCGGGTTTCGCATCGGGTCCCGTTGCTGGAGCGCTAGGAGGTGGTCAACTTGCGCAGGGTTGCGACGAGCTGTTCGGCCTTGAAAGGTTTGACGATCCAAGCCTTGGCACCGACCGCCTTGGCCTGCTGCACGAGCTTGGGCTGGCCTTCGGTGGTCAGCATCACGACTGGCAGCGTAGCGAGGCGGCCCGTGGCCTTGACCAGCTCGAGCATCTGCAGGCCGCCCATGCGCGGCATGTTCACGTCGCACAGCACGGCAGCGAGGTCGTCGCGAGCCGTGATGGTTTCCAGGCCTTCGACACCGTCGGCTGCCTCCACGAGTTCGAAGCCGGCGCCGGCCAAGGCGGCACGGACCTGCTGCCTTACCGTGGCCGAGTCGTCGACGATGAGGATTTTCTTGTCCAGGGCAGTCTCCCTGGTTGGGAGAGCGGCCGACTCGGTCCGGAGATAAGCTCCCAGCCCATTTACCGCTTGGGGGCAGGGCGGACGAGCCTGGCGCCTCAGATTCGTGAGGCCGCAGGTGGACCACGAAGCCCGAAGCCACGACGGTCAGGGAGCGAAGTAGCCGCTAGCAGCGACGAGCCAAGAGAAGCTACTGAACTCGGTCCTATCGGGCGCCTACACGCACGACTCGCGCGGCAAGCGGGTACGGGGACCACGTGCGGGCGAACGTCAACCCGACAGCGAATCAGCTTCGCTGAAGATGGGGGCGAAGCCTCCGCCTGGTGTGCGAAAGTTCGTCGTTTGGCCTTGATAGAGACGCGCCGCCATCAGTTGGACCTGGCCGTCATAAACGTAGGCGCGAACGTCAAGCTTGAGCGCCACCTGCTCGCCTTCCAGAGAGACGGTGCGCTCGCTCGGCCGCACGAGCTCCTGCGCGACGTAGTCGCGAGTCGCCATTTCCTTCCAGGTCGAGGTTGTTAGCTTATCGCCCCGATAGGCCGCTTTGCCGCCGTAGCTTGCCACAGGTTTGAAGAAGTATTTCTTGCGGTCCTTCCACAGTGATTCGCGATTATGCGACGTCAGCTCTAGGGTGCGGGGCACCCGCGAAAGCAGCGTCGCCATCGTGTCTTCATCGGCGCCGATTTCGAGGAGTCGCTCTCGATCCGAAAACGTGATCAGGTTTCGCTTGTCCGCGTAAAGTGCGTGGCCCCGGGGATTCGGCGTGAGAACTGCCGCCCCCAGCTCATACGCCTCGCGCAGCGCGCGGTGGCTCTCGGCTTCCAAATAGAAGTCAGTGAGGCGATTGTAGACGAGATCGATCGTCCGCCCCTCCGCACGCAGCGCACCCGACTCGAAGGTGAGCGCTCCTCCTCCCACGATGATCGCCTCGAGTCCGGCCGTGCGGAACATCTGCTGAAACAGTAGAAACTCGGGATGCAGATACTGCGCCTCCGGGTCGTCGTCGACGATGGCGATAGTGTGAAGCGGCGAGTCTCCCCGTTGTAGCGCATGCTCACGGCGGAACATCGCGACGAACGCTGCTTCTAGCGAGCGCAGGGGTTCGGGGGCAGATGTCAGGGTCGCCATCTCTGGACAGCAGGCTTTCTGCGCATGCCCTAAAATCGCGTTGAGTAGTGCTCCGCCCGCGTTGGTGTTCACCTCGATGAGCCTCGGCCCCTGTTCGCCAACGTGAAAGTCGTAGCCGTAGAAGACCCCGCGCGGTCCGAAGGCATTGGCTGCGCTGGCAGGCGCGCGAGCGATCGCGGCCGCGACGTAGGCAGGCTGCGCGACGACCCGTTCAATCGCCGACACCGTCGCGGCGATGGCATCGACATGGGGACGCGACAGGTACACCGCGACGGACGAGAAGAGATGCGGTTGCTTTGCGAGGATCGAGCCGTAGAGACCATCGACGCCCCCTTGAGCTAGGAGCGCATCGAGCGCTAGTCGATCGATGGTGAGGCAAGCACAGTCGCGGTTGAGTAGCTCTGACTTCGCTGACATGGAGTACGACACGATAGCATCGACATGGACCACTCGGCGCTCTCGAGTACACCGAGTTCAATCTGCCTTGTCCTTAGCGGCCTAGCGGCGGCGCGGCACTAGCGCACCGAAAATCGTACCAGCAGCGAGTGCAGCGCGCTGAGGGCGGCTTCGGCGTCTGCGGCCTCGGCTTGGCCGAGCACTGGTCCCAAGAAGTCGCCCTGATGCACGCTTAGGGCGAAGTGATCCGCGTGCCAGCCGAGGTCGGCGACGCGATCGAGTTCGTGATGGTGCAACTGGAGCAAATCCTCCTTCAGTTCCCATGCCTCAGCACTCAGGCTCGGATCTCGATGGGAAACGGTCCAGCCCCGCGCAAATCCTCCCAAATCGGAGAGAGACAGAACTCTTCGCGACAGGCTAATGGCTCCACTACCGTACGGCATCGTCCTCGAGCGCGTTTCCAGGGTGATCCTAGCCCGCGAAAACCAACGGGTAGCCGGGCTTGCCTGGCAGCACGCCGGCGATTTTCAGCGCCGTCACCTTGTCCGTCATGTGCTGCACGCGCGAGTAGCCGATCGCCCCGGGGAGGTTGGCGACCACGCCGAGCAGCATGCTGAGCGAGTCGACGGTGCGCGGGGCGCCGGACTGGCCGCGGATGCGCCGGTCGAGCCAGAATTTGCTGACGGCGTCCGCGTCCATGCCGAGCACGACTTGGTCGAAGGCCATGCGATCGGTCGTGCGTGCCGGATGATTGAGGGCAATCACCCGGTTGCCCCCCGGGTCACTGAAGGGTTCGCTCATGAAGATGCGGCGCAGGTCGGCCAGCGACAAATCGCGGAGGGGGCTAGTCTTGCTGACGATGACGGCCAAGGTGACGCCGCTCGACTCCGCCACGGCTGCGCCCGGCAGGCACAGACCTGCCGGCGTGAGCACGAGTGAGCGGAGGAGGAGGCGGCGCTGCATATTAGAACGCCCACGCTGTCTGCAAGTCCACGCGCCGGAGCGAGCCGCGAAAAATGCGCTGGTCGTTCTCGTCCCCGAGCAGCGCGAAGAAATACTGCGCTTTCACGACTACATTGGCCTGCGGGCGCAGGTTGAGTCCGAGCGCGTTGCCGACGGCCTTGCCGAACAGCGTGCTGCCGGCGAAATCGTAGGTCTCGGTTGCCACGTAGGGCATCGCGCCTAGGAAGGGCGTGCGATAACCAACGAGCCCGTAGGCGCCAAAGCGACGGTAGTCCGGCTGAAGCTCGCGCCCTTCGACCAGCACCTCTCGGTGCTCGTCGGTGTAGACGCGCTCGTTGCTGATGACCTCGCCTTGCACGAGCAGTCCTTCCCACTCCCAGCGCAGGTCGGCGGCCAAAGCCAGCTCGCTGAACTCGACCGTGATCGGGTCCTCTACCTTGAGCAGGGGAGGATCGACACCTGCTGCGCGTCCGTAGACGGTCTCTCGATCCGTATATTTCCCATAATAGGCGGAGCCGCCCAGCGTGAGCGTACCCACGCTGGAGTTGCGCAAGAAGAGCCGGCCGCCGAGCGCCTTGTTCGCGTCCAGATCCAGGTGCGAGTCGAGTGGCCCGCGTCCGTTCGACAAGGTCGCGTGGTAGCCCAGGCTGGTCCTGTCGAGGTGAAAGGCGCCGTGCGCCTCGATCCCGGTTTGTCGTTCGGGAAACAGAGCCTCGCCAATGATGTAGGGCCGCCGGACGCCCACCAACGTGGGCGTGCCGTGATCGATGTTCCAGATGCCGTAGGGCGTGAGGTACTGGCCAAATTGAAGAGCGAGCCACTCCGTGGCTTGGTACTCGAGCAGAGCGCGCTCAATTTCGATGCCGCCCCAGCGTAG
>JANNWK010000560.1:0-2374 GCA_031408355.1 Myxococcales bacterium | reverse complement strand
GAGTGACTTGGCGTCGACATCCAGCGGCAGGATCTTGTGCTTCTGAATAAATTCGCGCGGCAGCTCCTCCACCGCCGCTAGGTTGATGACGCACGTATCGAGGTCCACAAACGGCAACTGGAACTTCTTGGCCAGCGTGCTGGAGAGGTCGACCTCAGAAACCAAGCTCATTTCAACCAAGATTTGTCCGATGCGCTTGCCTCCCCGCTTGCGCTGCTCAGCCAGGGCAAACTCGATGTCGGCCGCGTCCGCCAAGCCCGCCTCAATCAAAACCTCACCGAGCCTCGTACCCTTGCGCTTCTGGAGCGCTGTGGCTTGATCGATGGCGCCCTGTTCCACCCGCCGGTGCTGCACCAGGATCTGCCCAATCGGCGTGCGGGGCTCGGTCTTCTGCGCGTCGAGCCCTTTCTCGAGCGCGGTGGCCCCCACCCTGCCGTCCTTGACCAGCATGCTGCCCAGGGGCTCGTTGATCTCGCGCAGGCGAATGCCGTGGTTGTAGAAAAAGATCTCTCGAAACGGACTCGTGGCCTCCGCCGGCTTGGCGTAAAACCCCAAAGTTCCAGGCGAGTTGGGCTCAGGATCGACGATAAACGCGACGCTGCTGGAGACGTGCACCTTGAGGGCGCCGCGCCGTGCGTTGGGCAACTGCGGCGGATCGCCAGGGTTTCGGTGAAACCCGATGTACGCAATGCGCTCCGAAGGGAACGTCGCCTTGCCGGTTGCGCCCTGGGGCAAGCTCAGGCTCAGATCCGGAACGGCCGGCGTGAAGCGCCCCAGCTGGCCAATGTGGGTGGCTCCGTCGACCAGCGCGACGGTCACCGTCGCCGGATTGGCTCCGAAAGTGCGTTCGGCCGACATGCAGTCCTCTTGTCCGAAACGGCCAGGTTGCTGGCCACTTCAGCTAGAGCTGAAAATGGCTCAGCTCAACAGCGGAAAGATAGCCCGAGGCCCGCCCGCCCGATAGCGCCAATTCTCGCTCGGTCTGCCCTGCGTGCTAGGTTCTGGCGGCTACCGCAGCGCAGCCCTATGGATCGAACGGCCGTATTCATTGACGCGGGCTACCTGTTTGCCACCGGTTCCCGCCTGCTCACCGGCGAGCGCCTGCCTCGCTCCGAGCTTCACCTCGACCACGAGGCCATGCTGGGCTTTCTCAAGGGGCTTGCCGGCGAGCTCAGCGGCCTGCCGCTCTTGCGCATCTATTGGTACGACGGCGCCGCTAGTGGCCCAAGCCCCGAGCAGCTGGCCCTTTCGTACCGCCCGAACCTGAAGTTGCGGCTCGGGCTGGTCAACCAGCACGGTCAACAGAAGGGCGTGGACTCGCTGATCGTGACCGACTTGATCAACCTGGCCCGGAACCGAGCCATCGCCGAAGCGGTCCTCATGACCGGCGACGAAGATCTGCGCGTCGCCGTGCAGCAGGCTCAGGAGCTCGGGGTCAGGGTCCACCTCGTCGGGATCGGACCCGCGCGCGAGAGTCAGTCCGCCGTTTTGGTGCAGGAGGCAGACAGCGTTCGGGAGCTTGGCGAGGCCGACGTCAGGAGCTTTCTTCGGCGCGCGACGGTAGGCGCCGCGGCACCGCTCCTGGCCGGCGCCCCTACGCCGCCGCCTGAGGAAGCTAGCGTCGCCCTCGTCGCCATCGCGCGGAGAATGGCCGAGAGCCTTTCCCACGATGAACGGCAGGCGACCCTTCAAGCATCAGCCACGGGCTCGCTCCCTCCGCCCATCGACCGCCGGCTGCTCGTCGCAGGCTCGTCCGCGCTCAGCGGAGCCCCGCTTCAAGCGGCGCAGAAACGCGAGCTCCGGGCGGCCTTCCTGGAAGGCTGTCGCGCTGCCGCCGAGGCCGACCCAGCCTGATTGGCGCCGCGCGTAGCGCACGACCTCAGGCTCGCGGCGCCGGTGTCAGGCGCGCGCGATGGGTCGTCACGGCTTCGATGACGCTGGGACGGGCGCCTTGCCCGCCGTGCTGGTCGATCCAGTCGATGAGCTCGCGTCGCATCCTGGGGTCCCAGAATCGCGCCAGGTGATTGGCGACACCGTCCAGCACGGCGGCCCGCTCGGGCTCGCCCTCGAAGAAGGCGGCGATCTCGTTGGCCATCTTGACCAGTTTCTGCGCGTTCACGCTGGCACCAGCGCAAGCTGCTTGAGCGTCATCGCGTCGAAGTCGTTCTGCCAGGTCGAGCGGCCGCTGACCTGCGCGACCTGAACGGCAGTGACCTTGTACTCGGGGCAGTTGGTTGCCCAGTCCGAGTTCTCGGTGGTGACGACGTTGGCGCCGCTCTCGGGATGGTGGAACGTCGTATAGACGACGCCCGGTTGCATGCGATCGGTGATCCGAGCGCGCAGCGCGGTCTCGCCGGCGCGGCTCTTGACCGAC
>JANNWK010000559.1:0-6633 GCA_031408355.1 Myxococcales bacterium | reverse complement strand
GCGGCTGCAACGGCGTTTCGGGAGACCCGAGCGAGGTCAGCTGTTCTGAGGAGCCCCAAACGGCCAGCGGCTACGTCAGCCGGCGACAATGGGTCGCCGACCGGCAGGGTTTCAGTCTGGAGCCTGGGCGGCGTTACAAGGGCGCTTGGCACTTGGTCGAGCTGTACGTGCGGCTGAACACGATCCAGGGCGGTCGGGGCATGCCGGACGGAGCGTTCCGCTACTGGCTTGACGGGGAGCTCTTCCTAGCGCGGGACAGCCTGATCTGGAGAACGGCCCAGTATCCCGAGCTCAAGCTCAACCAGCTCTTGATCGTGCCTTGGGTCGACCCCGGCGCCAGCGTTCCCCAGCGCCTGTGGATCGACGAGCTGGTGCTCAGGCAAGGGCGCTGAGCGAGCACGGCGGGCGGCTGGAAAGTTCCGCTCTCAGCTTTTAACGAACACGAGCTCGATTCGCGTGATGGATTGGGCTGCGTACCGGAACGAATTCGACATGACGCGCCTTCTCGCACGGGCAAGCTCGCTTTTCGCGGTCCTGACCCTGGCGTGCACCGGCCAGCTCACGGATTCGGCGGGGGCCGTCGGTAGCGGCAGCGAGGAGCCGGGCGGCGGCGCCACAGGCGGGCTCGGCGCTGGCGGTCCGGGCCCAGATTTCGCCGGCGATCCGAGTTTGCCAGCGCGCTCTCTGGCTTCCATCAGCGGGCTCCGGCGCCTGACCGTGCACGAGTACGACAACACCGTACGCGACTTGATGGGCGACGACAGTCGGCAGGGCGCCTTGCTATTGCCGGAGGATCTCAAGACTCCCTTCGACAACGACTACACGATTCAGGTCGCGTCCAAAGCACTGGTCGAGGGGGCCGAGCTCCTGGCGCAGGACATCGCCCGGCGCTGGCTCGAGAACGCGACCACACGTCAGCAGCTGCTCGGCTGCACTCCCAGCGACGCGGGCGACGCTGTCTGCTTTGAGCGCTTCATTCGAAGCTTTGGGAGGCGCGCGCTACGACGTCCCCTCGATGAGGTAGAAATCTCGCGCTACCTGGCGCTCTTGACCTACGGCGTTGAGCGCAACGACTTCTACGTGGCCGTCGACACGGCGCTGCGCGCCTTCCTGCAGGATCCCAACTTCTTGTACCGCGTGGAGCTAGGCTCGCCGCTCGCCGACGATCCGTCCCTGCTTCGCTTGAATGGCTTCGAGCTCGCCAGCCGATTGTCCTATCTGCTCTGGGGCAGCGCTCCGGATGAACCCCTGCTCGAGGCCGCGGCCGCGGGTCTTTCCACCTTTGAAGCCGTTCGGGCCGAAGCACGCAACTTGCTTGAAGACCCGCGAGCCAGGCAAGCCGTGGCGCGCTTTCACGCTCTGTGGCTTGGCTATGAGTCGCTGCCCCACCCGGCTCAGCTGTCCGCTGACATGAAGCAGGAGAGCACCGCGCTCATTTCGCGCGTCGTGTTCGAAGAAGGCCGCCCATGGCAGGACATCTTCAGGGTTCGCGAAACCTACGCCACGAAGACGCTGGCCGAGCACTACGGCCTGACCCCCGCTGCGGGCGAAGCTGGCTGGGTCGCCTACCCCGATGCCGGACGACAGGGTTTGCTTTCGCATGGATCGTTCTTGTCGGTAGGCGCCAAGTTCGCCGACACGAGCCCCACCTTGCGAGGCTTGGCGATCCGGACCCGCCTCTTCTGCCAAGAGATCCTGCCGCCACCCCCGAGCGTCAACGCGGACGTCCCGCCCGAGGCGACCGCCGAGGGTCAGTGCAAGGAAGAGCGCTACCGGGTGCATGGTCAGGGGGGCTGCGCCGGTTGCCACGCCTTGATGGATCCGGTGGGCTTCGGCCTCGAGCAGTACGACCAGATGGGGCGTTTTCGGACCCACGATGCCGACAACGTGGCGTGCGAAATTAGAGGCGCTGGAGAGCTCGTTGGCGTGGGGACGTTCAAGGGTCCGGCGGAGCTCAGCAGCCTGATGCTGACGTCGGGTCTGATCAACGAGTGCGTCACCAAACAACTTTTCCGTTTTGCGACGGGTCGCGCCCACCTCGATGCGGTGGACGATCAGCTTGTGCAAGCCTTGTCCGCCAAAGTAGCGGGCCCAGTCGGGGATTTCCGCTTCGATGATCTGGTCGTCGACTTGGTATCGAGTGAAGCCTTCATGTATCGAAAAGAGGAACCATGAGCCTGGAGCTTAATCGACGCAGCTTTCTGCGAGGGCTTGGCGGCTTCGGGGTTGCCCTACCCGCCTTGGAAATCATGGGTCGCTCGAGCTCGGCCCGCGCGCAGGCCGCCGCGATCCCGAAGCGCTACGTCGTAGCCTACGGCGGCACGTCCACGGGCGGTTTGGAAGGCACGGATCTGGTGACTCCCAGCAAGCTCGGCCCGGGCTACGATCTGCCCTACGGACTGAAGCCCATCGGTGAGTTGGCTGTGCAGGACGAGATTTCGGTGATCACTGGGCTCAAGTTGCCCTGGGACACCGGAGCCGGCGTGCCAGCAGGCGGGCGCCCCGTGCAGTATCACGGGGCCACGGCTGTGCCTCAGTTGTGCGGCGTTCGGTTGACCACGCGCGACGGCGGCGCGGAGGGTCCCACGTCCGACCAGATCGCGGCGGACGCCATTGGGGGAGACACTCCGCACCGGCTGTTGGCCTACCGGGTGCAGCCCATCAACTACGCGGGCGGTTCGGGTGGCGGCAACCGCGGTCGGATGTCCTGGCGAGGCCCGGGCATGCCCGAAGATCCGATTGCCAGCCCTCGCTTGGCCTACCAGTCCTTGTTCAGCGGCTTCACCCCGCCCGATCCGAAGGACGCCGCGGCCGCCCAGTTCGAGCTGCGACGGCGCAAGAGTGTTTTGGATCTGGTGCGGGCCAGCACCGAAGCCTTGGTGCCCAAGCTCGGCCGGGCCGACCAGCTGCGGCTCGAGCGCCACCTTGCGGAAGTGCGCTCACTCGAGCTACGCCTCGACCAAATCGGCGATCTTGCCGGAGGCGGCTGTCAGCTCCCGAAGAGCCCCGGTGACGACCCGCCGATCGGCAATAGTCACACGGTGACCGACAACCAGCTCCACTACACGCCCAATGCCGGCTACAGCAACGAGGAACTGCGTGCCGAGACACTGACTGACATGGTCGTGATGGCCTTCACCTGCGACGCTTCGCGGGTGTGTGCGTTGATGTACTCGATGACTCAATGTTTCATGAGCATGTTTCCGCTCTACGGACACGAGAGCGACATGCATGAGCTCGGTCACGGGGCAGGAAGTCTGCAAGACATGACGGACGGCATTGCCTGGCACGTGAAGCACTTTGCTCGTCTGGTGGCGAAGCTGCGCGACGCCAAAGAAGTGGACGGCAGCTCGCTACTGGAGCACTCAGCGCTCACGCTGCTCTTCGAAGGCGGACACGGTTACGATCCCGAGACGAACGACGCGAACGACGCGCATTCGACGGAGAACATGATCGCCCTGAGCGCAGGCCGCGCCGGCGGTTTGAAGCAAGGCCAGCACATCGTGGCCCCGGGCAAACATCCATCACAGGTCGTGCTCACCGCCCTCAACGCCGTCGGGGTCCCGGGCGGCCTGGGCGAGGTAACGGGCGCGATCCCAGAGCTTGCGGGCTGAGCGCTGAGTCGCTGGACAAGTCGCCAACCCGGCGTTACGGAGCCGGCATGTTGCTTGCGCTTCTGGGCGGAGTCCTAATTGGCTTGAGCGCGTCGTTGGCGCATGCGTTCGCCGGTCAGGTGGTGGGGGTCAGCGGCATCCTGGGAGAGCTGTTGCAGCGACCGCTGCGGCTGCTCGGATTTGGGACGTGGTTCGTGCTCGGGTTGGTCGCCGGCGGCGCGCTCTTGGCCCACTTCCAGGTGCTGCCGGCCACGCTGCTCGCCCCCCGCCCGCTCTTGCTCCTGGTGGTGTCGGGGCTACTGGTGGGCTTCGGAACGCGCTTGGGCAGCGGTTGCACGTCGGGTCACGGCGTGTGCGGCATCAGTCGCCTGTCGCCCCGCTCGCTCGTGGCAACCTGCGTCTTCATGGCGACAGCGGGAGTCGTTGTCTTGCTCACGCGCCATGTGCTGTCGTCAGGAGTCGTGAACTGATGAGCGGGCTGCGCGCGCCCGCGCTGGGCCTGGTTTGTGGGCTCGTCTTTGCTGTGGGGCTCGGGTTGGCCGGCATGACCGATCCGGCCCGGGTGCTCGGGTTCTTGGACTTTGCCGGCGCGTGGGATCCCAGGCTTGCGCTCGTGATGGTCGGCGCGATCGCGGTGCATCTTGGCTGGCTGCGCCTGGCCGCTCGCAGCCAGCGTGCCGACGTTCGACCCTTTTCGGTCGCTCCCCACGCGCGCGTCACACGCCCGCTGCTCGTGGGGGCCGCTCTCTTCGGCGTGGGCTGGGGCACTTCCGGCTACTGCCCAGGTCCCGCCGTGGTGTCGCTCGGCCTGGGCGCGCCAGAAGGCATCGTGTTCCTGGTCGCCATGTTGGGCGGCATGCTGCTGTTTCAGCTCTACGCACAGCAGTCGCTCGGCCCGGGCGGCTAGCGCTGGCACGCTTGCTGCTTTGAATGCAGAAGGAGCAGCGCATTTTCATGTATTTCCAGGGTTCGTGCTCGGGTCGTGGCCATGCGTTCACGCCCCCAGCGATGACGGCCGTTCTCGGCTGGGCACTGCTTTCGCTGGCGCTTCCCGCCTGCAGTGACTCTGGCACTGCCAGCTTCGCGTCCGCAACGGGTGGGGCCAGCGACGTGGCGGAGACGGCCGAGGGCGGCCTAGGCGGCGCGGCTTCGTCTGGCGCGGCCGGCGCGAGCCCGCCCGACCTCGACACGGCGCTGTTCGACTCTGAGCGAGTCCTCGAGGTTCAGCTCACGCTCGCCCCTAGCGACTGGGACATGGTCCGCAACCAGACGCGCGGGATTCACAATCTCTTCGGCGCCGATTGCCTGGACCAACCGTTCGACAGCCCCTTCAGCTACGTTCGCGCGGAGGTCACGGTCGACGCTGTGCGGCTCGCCGACGTCGGACTGCGCAAGAAGGGCTTCCTCGGTTCGCTCGACGCGGACAAGCCTTCCCTGAAGCTCAACCTGGACGAATACGTGGACCAGGATCTGGAGGGGGCCAGGGACATCACGCTCAATAACGCCAAGCAGGATCCGGGCTACCTGAATCAGTGCCTTGCCTATGCCGTGTTCGCAGCGGCGGGCGTGCCGGCGCCGCGTTGCAACTTCGCTCACGTGATGTTGAACGGAAAGGAGCTCGGTCTCTACGTTCACGTTGAGGCGCTCAAGAAGCCCATGCTGCGCCGCTTCTTTGCGAGCGATGCTGGTAATCTCTACGAGGGAACCCTGAGCGACTTCCGCACTGGCTGGACCGGTACGTTCGACAAGAAGACCAACTCGGCGGATCCAAGCCAAACCGAGATCGACGCCATCACCGCCGCAGCTGCGGCGCCGGACGAGGAACTGCTAGCCAGGCTCGACGAGGTGCTGGAGCTGGACGCATTCTTCTCGCTGTGGGCCGTCGAGACGCTGGTAGAGCACTGGGACGGCTACGCGAGCAACGCCAACAACTATTACGCCTACGCGGATCCGGCGTCCGGGAAGACGACGTTGCTCCCTTGGGGGACGGATCAGCTCTTTGGCTCCTCGAACGGGGGCCCACGTACGAAGCCCCGCGGGATCGCCACGACCGGGGTGCTTGCCCATCGACTCTACGCCCACCCGGAAGGTCGCGCGCGCTTCGACCAAAGCCTGCGTGCGGTTCTGGCCAACGTCTGGAATGAGGCCGCGGTGCTGAGCGAAATCGACCGCTTGGAGCGGCTCATCGCGCCCTTCGTTCCCGTCGCCGCAGCCGCCGCGCAGCGCACGCTGGTGGAGAGCCTTCGGCTGCGGGTCGGCGAGCGTCGAGCATTCCTCGAGGGCTTGCTCGAGGCCCCACCGAAAGCGCCAGGCAAGCTTCGAGGCTCGGTCTGTTTGGCGGAGGTCGGCGACGTTTCCGGGGAATTTTCGACCACCTGGGGCACCGCCGGTGCGGCCAATCCGTTCGCTTCTGGGACCGCGACCTTGAGTGTCAGCCTGGACGGCGCCCCCTGGGTGTTTCAGCCCGACTCCGTGAGCTCGCTGGCTGGGCCCGGCGACGACCCCGAAAGCGAGCTCGCCGCCAGCGTCGTCGTGCCCGCGCTCCGTGACGACGGCATGCTGGCGCTCCTCTACGTTGGCTTGAGGTCCGAGCAAATGCGGCCCGGCGACGTGACGATCAACATGGAGAGCTCGCTCGGTCTGCTGCTCGAGGCGGACCCCAACCTGAAAGATACCCCTGCGACGGTCGTGGGCACGCTGCTCGGCTCGCTCCACCTCGATGCGGCAGGCACCGGCGCGGGCGCCCCCGTGAGCGGAAGCTTCGAAGCCAAGCTGTATCGAACCTCGCTGCTCAACGGAGAGTGAGGCGGGCGCTGGCAACGCGCCTCACTGCTTTTGCCGTCGTGGCGGTCAGCTCCGCGCCGCGTACCAGACCGCGGTCTGGTCGGTGGGCACAAACAGCCGGTCAGGAGTGCCACCGCGCTTGCTCGGGGCGTACTCGAGCACCAGGTATTCGCGCATCGCACCCTGCACGGCCCGACTGACCATCTCGACGTATCGCGCAACGCCGTGCTGCTCG
>JANNWK010000558.1:0-21215 GCA_031408355.1 Myxococcales bacterium | reverse complement strand
CCGCGGTGGCCACCGGTTCGCGGAGCGGCGCCGGTGCCACCGGCGAAAGCGCTGCCCAGGTCGCCCGCGCCAACTCGACGAAGCTGGCGTGGACGAGCCTGCCCACGCGAATATTTGTGCGCGACATCAGCACCAGCTCCTGCGAGCCGTCCTTACCTAGATCCCCGCAGGCCAGCGCCAAGCTGCCGCGCTCGGGAGCTGGCAGCTTGCTCACAAGGCTCAGCTTGAGCGGCGGGGGAGGGATGAGTTGGCGTAGCTCGGCGTCGACTCGCTGCTCGGCGTAGGCGAGGCGATCCGTCGACGGCATCGCTTTGCGAGCGCGTTGCCACAGCCCGGTGCGTCGTCGCAGAGCAGCCGTCAGTTTGAGCTGCGACCCCTTGACCTCCAGCGCTAGCTCGACTCGCGGCGTCGTCCGCCCGTGTTGGTGCTTCCCACTCGCCGGTGTCGTTCGCGGAGGCGTTTGCGCGCCGCGCGTGAGGTGCTGCGCCACGCTATCGCGTACGCGCTCTCGCAACACGCCTGGCGCGGGCAGCGCGACGTCCGCATCGAGGCGCGTGACGACGACCTCCGCCCCCTCGGCCTCCGGCATCAACGAGTGCGCGAGTCGACAGGCGACCGCCGAGAGCGCGCTCTTCTCTGAGGCGCACTCCCGCAGAAACGGGGGCTCGCTAGCCGCTTGCGCCTGCCCGCCGAAGCGGAAGAGGCCCAGTCCGAGCGACAGGCAGAGCAGGACGGCGAGTCCGTGGCGCATGGGGCCTTGCCAGCTTGCCCCCGTTTCCGGCTTTCGAACTTAGCAATTCCCAGAAAACCGGCGGATTTGCTGTGCCGGCCAGCCTGCCAGGGCCGGGGGCGTGGGCTACGTGCACGAACCGCGCGGAAAATCCCCAGGGTTATGATAGTTCCGTAACCGGTTTGTTCGCGCGACAAGTTCCCGTTTCCGGCAGGCTCCGTTGTCCCCTGGCCAGACAGCTGCTGCGCGGAGCGTCCTGGTTCTTCGCCGTGCTGGTCCTGGCGCTGCTGCCGCTGCTGCTGCCAAGCGTCGCACACGCTCAATGCGTCGATGAAGCGCTTAAGCAGCAGTTGGTCGGCGAACGCGCCTACCGCGGTGTCGTGCCCCGCCTCTTTCAGAAGGCGCTGCGCCACGAGCTATCGGCGATGGGCGGTTGGTTCGCGGGCGACTTGTCTGATGGAGCGCCCACCTACGGCGGAGCGTACACGTTCCATTTCACTGAGGATCTGGGGCTCGAGGCGAGCTACCTCCGATCGCGCCAACGCTATGCGCTGCTCGACGCCATTATTGATCGTCAGCAGGGTCTAGTCGGCTTGGTGGCTGCGCAGGACAACCCAATTCAGTTCTTTCTGGGTCATGTCGTTTGGTCACTCGCCTACGGCAAGGTCCGCTGGTTGGGCGGCCCGATCGGTCGCTACGACTTCTATCTATCGCTGGGAGGCGGCGCCA
Source organism: Myxococcales bacterium (assembly GCA_031408355.1). Lineage (GTDB taxonomy): Bacteria > Myxococcota_A > Polyangia > Polyangiales > Polyangiaceae > PMG-095. The sequence goes on along the minus strand of JANNWK010000558.1, from coordinate 19,756 downwards.
CGGTGGAGCCCGGCGATCTGGGCCTGACTGGTTCCGGCGGTTTCGGCATGAAGTTCTACCTTACCCAGTGGCTCGCCCTGCGCTTGGACGTGCGCGACGCGGTTCACCAGGAGAAGCGCGTCCAGCTCGGCGTCGAAAAGATCGTCAACGACATCACCGGCACCGGCGGCCTCAGCCTGTTCATGCCGTTCACGAACTAGCGCTCCTCGCAGCCAGACGTTGCCATGCTTGGTTTCCCGAAACTGGCTACCGGAATGGCGCTTGGGCTGGGCGCATTGTCAGGTGGCTGCTCGCTGGCCTTCTCGACGCCACCGGCCAGTGGCGCCGAGCGGGAGCGGGCCCGGCCCGAGTTTGACTGCACGACCAGCAACCTGGCGCCGATCGTGGACAGCGTGCTTTCGAGCTACGAGCTCTTGCGTAGCGGGTATGCCCTTTCGGCGGACGCGAAGGCGTACCGCGACTACCCGATCGGTCGTGAGGCGGACCTCGCCTTAGGCCTTGGCTTCGCGGCGCTCTTCGCGGGCTCGGCCATCTATGGCTACAGCGCGGCCGCGCGTTGCTCGCGAGTCAAGCGCGGTGCTCCGGCTGGCGACGACCCGAAAGTCATCGGGGTCTCTCTGGAAAGCGTGGGTCTTCCATTGAGAACTCCGGCGGTTTCTGGTTACCTTGCCTGTCGTGGCCAGGCTGCGCGGTCCGGTTGCTTTCAGTCCGTGGAGTGAGTCTGATGGAGCCCGCGGCGAGAGTCGCCAACCTGGTCCGGAGAGATCGTGAAATCATGAAGAAACTGGTGCTACTTCGACATGGCCTGAGCCAGTGGAACAGCGAGAATCGCTTTACCGGTTGGGTCGACGTCCCGCTCAGCGAGCAGGGCGAACGCGAGGCGCTAACCGCCGGCAAGTTGCTGCGCGCCGAGGGTTTCGTCTTCGACCGCGCGTACACCTCGGTGCTGAAACGCGCGATCAAGACCTTGTTCATCGCTCTCGAGGAGCTCGATCAGATGTGGATCCCCATCACGCAGACCTGGCGCGTGAACGAGCGGCACTACGGTGCGTTGCAAGGGTTGAACAAGTCCGAGACCGTCGCCAAGCACGGCGAGAAGCAAGTGCTCATCTGGCGCCGGAGCTACGACGTGCCCCCACCCGCGCTCGACGAGAGCCACGAGTTCTGGCCCGGGAACGATCCGCGTTATGCGCAGCTAGGCCCGAACCAAATCCCGAAGGCCGAGTGCCTGAAGGACACGGTCGCGCGCTTCTTGCCATTTTGGGAGTCCGATATTGCGCCAGCCATAAAGCGCGGCGAGCGCGTGATCATCGCCGCCCACGGCAATAGCCTGCGCGCGCTGGTGAAGCACCTCGACAACGTGAGCGACGACGAGATCGTCGAGCTCAACATCCCGACTGGCATTCCTCTCGTCTACGAGCTGGATGATCGGCTTCGACCGCTGAAGCCGCGCTACTACCTGGGCGACGCCGAGGCTGCGGAGGCCGCGGCCAAGGCCGTCGCCAACCAAACCAAGGGTTGAATCATGCGGAAACGCTTAGTTTTTCTGGCGCTGCTGGTCGGCTCTTCGCTCGCTTTTGCGGCGCTTGCACAGCCGAAGCGGCCGGCCCCAGCCAAGGAGAAAGAAGCGCCGCGGGAAGCCCGCAAGGTCGAGGAGAAGCCTGCCGCCGCGGTCGATGCCGCGACCCCTGTCGCTGACGCCTACGATCTGGGTGAGGCTCCGCCCAAGCAGGCGCTCGAGCAAACACCGGCAACGAAGCCTTCGCCCTTGACCCCATTGCCTCCTGAGTTTCCAAGTGGTGTGGCGATGCCTCCGCCGTTCGCCTACGACAAGCTCTTGGGCGATATCGCTGCGCTCCGCAGTCGGGTCGCGGCACTCACGACGACGCTCTTCGCCAGCAAGCTGCGCGTCGTCGTGGAAACGCGGGGCGACGACGCCCGGCTGGCATCGTTCATCATCACGCTGGACGACGGCGTCGTCTTTTCCGCGCCCGAGCGCTTTAGCGCGGAAGACGAGCGGGTGGTGTACGAGCACGCGGTGGCTCCGGGTCATCACGTGGTGGGCGTCGACATCGAGCGCGTGGATGCGCGGAACAAAGCCTACCGAACCTGGCAGAGCTCGCGCTTCTCGGTGATCGTTCCGGAGAGCAAGCTCGTCGACGCGCATTTGGTGGTCATCGACGACTCCGACATGGCCGAGGATTTTCCGGACGACGCCGACGGCGAGTACGATCTGCGCGTGAAGCTGCGTGCCCGGGTGGAGGACTAGTGCGGTCGCCGAGGGTGGTGGGGGCGTCGGCCCTGCTGGGTGCGCTGCTCACCTGTGGCCTTTCGCTGGCCGAGCCAGTAGCGCCCTCAACCGAGCCCGCCCCTGCGGAGCCGCCCGGCGCGGGCGTTGCCGCCGCTGCCGTGTCCGGCGCCCCTGCGGCTGCGGCCGCGGAGGGCGTTACCCCGAAGGCTTATGAGGACGCGCCGGATACTCGGGGCGAGGCGATGCGCGCCTACCAGAAGGCGCTCGGCTCGAGGAAGCTCGCGGCCGCTGCGCCGCTGAGCATTCAGCGGCTGCGCGACGAGCTCCCCGGCATCGAAGAGAAGCTCGGCTCTGGGCGGAGGGACGAAGCGATTGGCGATTTGGTCTACCTGATCGAGTCGTCGCGCTTCGAGCCGTTCGCCGGCTCGGAGGAGGGCAAGGCTGCGACCTTCTTGCTCGGCGACGCGTTGATGGGCGCCGGAGCGACCCAGCCAGGGCGCGGCTATTTGACGCGACTGCTCCAGGGCTCACCTTCCGAGACGGCCTATCGGCGCGCCGTGCACAGTCTGGTCGACGCCGGCCTGCTGAGTGATCGGCCAGAGGTGATCCTGAAGGACCTTGAAGGGGTACCGCAAGGCGCTCCGGATGAGGTGACGGGCGACATTCAGTACCTGAGGGGGCGTGCTGCGGAGCTCTCCAAGAGGTCCGCGGATGCATTGGTCGCCTACGCTAAGGTCGGCGAAAAGTCGCGTTTCTGGGCGCAGGCTACCTACCTCTCGGGTGTGCTCGAGGTGGAGCGCAGGAACTTCAAGCGCGGTGAACAGCTGTTCTGCAAGGTGGCAGACCCGAAACAGACGCCCAAGCGTGCGGCGCTATTCGGCGGTTCCGAGTTCTTTCGTGTCCGCGACTTGGCTCGACTGGGCTTGGGTCGTGTAGCCCATGAGCAGTACCGCTTTGATGACGCGCGTTACTATTACTACCTGGTGCCGAACGACTCGGAGAACATCAGCGAGGCGCTCTATGAAACGGCGACCACTCGCTACGAAGCCAAGGACTACGAAGGGGCTCGCCAGGCCCTGAACGACCTCAAGCGCTTGAAGCTTGAGCACGTCTACGAGGACGAGGCGTACATCTTGGATTCGTACGTGGATCTCGCTACCTGTCGCTTCCCGCAGGCCGACAAGAAACTCGACGCTTTCATTCGGCGCTACGAACCGGTGCGCGACGCTGCCCGGCGAATCGCGCAAGACGGCGCCGCCATGAAGTCGCTGGTCGACGCCGTCCGCAGCGCGGGCGATCCTGCTAGCGCCGGCCTGGGCGTGCCCGACGAGACCGCGCGTGGTTTGGGCGCCCTGCTCCGCGTGGACGCCGGCTACGGGCGGGCCTCGCGGCGCCTGGCTCTCCTCGATCATCAACTGAGCGGTCTGCGGCGTTCGATGCTGGAGTTGGACGAGGCTTCCTCGAAGTTCAGCGCTAAAAAGGGTACCCACGCCCAGTCCGACGCCGGACTTTCGGCGGCGCCCATCGACAAAGTAGCGCGCATCGAGGCGCAGATCCGTGAGCTCTCCCGGCTCCTGCGTGAGGCTGCGCGCACGGGCAAGAAGGGCCCAGACATTGAGATGCTGACCCGAGAACTTGCCATGCTCGGGCTCCAGGCTCGTGCGGCGAGGGCGTCACTCTCGGATGTCGCGGTGGGCGCGAATCCCAAGGGCGTGGATCTCCCGGGACTGATCGCTTCAGATCGCGAGCTTGCGACCAAGCTCTACCAGGAGTCGACGGCGCTGCGGCTGCAGACGGAGAAGCAGCAACTGGACTTGGCGCAGGATTCCTTGAAGCGACTCGACATGCGCCTGTCTCGCCTGTTGCGGCGAGCGCGCTTGGGGCGCATTGAAACAGTTTTGGGCAAGAAGCGCGCGTTGGAGCTCGAGATCGAGGCCCTCTCCCAAGGCCTACTGCCGCAGACCATCGTGGATTCCTTGGACGCTCAGCGCTACCTGCTGGACAAGGAGGAGTTCTGGCCGTTCCAAGGTGAAGATTGGGAGGACGAATACGTGGGCGGTGAGGGCCTCAGGTAGGCGGCTCGCTCGCGCTCCGGAGCGCTATTTGCCCTCCGCCTGGATCCTACGGATTTCCTGCTCCTGCTGCTGTTGGCGCAGGTTCATCTTCTCTACCGCGCGTTTGGCGTCGTCGATGAAGGCGGTAGGCGACGCCAAGGCTCCGCTTCCCGTGCCGGTGGTCCGGCGAATCGCGCCGAAATAGGCGCCCAGCAACAGGCCCGCGACGCAGAGCATGATCGCGATGCGTGAGACCCAGCGCATGCCTTGCGGGAGCGCGCGGAAGAGCAGTGCAAGTAGCAGCGCGACCCCGAAACCGATCCCGAACGAGGGCCAGTCGAGCGTCAGCATCGGAGCGCTGGCCCCAGCCGGGTACCCTCCCACGTGTTCACTGCGCGACGTCTCGGCGTTCAGCTCGACACGTTCGGCCTTTGCGCGCGCGTCTTCGGGAACCGCGTCAAGCGACGACACGACGTGCAGCCGGCCGCTGGCATCGACCCATCGGTAGTACACCTCAGCATCCCGACGCTCAGGTCCCATGATAGTCCTAGCCTGCCACGGCAGAGGAGGCGCAGGCCACCGCTCAATTGGCCGGCGTCGCGCGCTTCAGCTGTTTTCCGGGTGATCGCCGAGGTGGCTTCACACGGGCGGTCGGCGGGCAGGCTTCGCGAGGGGCTCCTCGGTCCACCCAGTCGAGGATCGTCTGCTTCTCTGACTCGCTCAATGACTCTACCGGCGGGATCGTCGCGACCTTGTAGGGCATGAACCCGCTTCGCACGGCGCGCCCGATCAACTGATACAAGGGCTGGGAGCTTCGCAGCTGTTGCGTGTCCTCCCACGTCAGAAACACGAAAGGCGCGCCGTGCCGGGTCGGCACGGTATGGCAGCGCCGACACTTGGCGGCGAAGGCATCGTCCACGGCGCAGGGCAGGCCGGAGCCTGGGGCGCGCAAGGGACCGAAGGGCGCTTCTTCGGTGGGGGCTTTGGGCGCGCGAGGCGCCGCCGTTACTTCGACCTTCGCGCTCAGTCGGTCACGTTCGCGTGCCCGCTGTTTGCGCTCACAGCCTCCCACGAGAGCGAGCAAGCCGAGGGTAACGGCGAAAACGGTGCGGAGCCGAGCTTGCCACATGCGAACCGCCGCATCATGGCCTAGTTGGGGGTACGGGATCGAGCGCTGACTAGCGCGCGGAGCCGCGGCCGCGTTGTCGCCTCCGCCGCGTGGTCAGCAGCAGCAGGCCCAGGGCTCCGCTCAGGCTTCCCCAGGTCGCTCCACGGCTTTCGCTTGCGCCCGCCTGCCGGCAGCCGCAGCCGCGGCGCGGGCCCGGCTCGTCCCCTGCCTGGCCAGACGCGGGATTGTTGATGACCGGCGGCTTCACCAGCGGGCCGAGCGCCTGGATGAAGTCACCCAGTCCACCGAGCTCGGCATGATCCAAAGCGAGCACAACGGTAGCGTCGATCGACGTTTGCTCGCGCGTACAGGCGGCCACCACGACTGAACCCGAGTAGTAGTGGAGGCTGCCCTCGACGTTGCTCGACAAGCTTGCGTCGATCTGGATCTCCGGGGCATCGCCAACGACCGGAACCGCGAAGGTAACGAGTCCGTCGCTCGGCACCACCAGCGGGCTGCAGGTCGTTCCTTCACAGAGCGCAGCGACCGCAGCCTGGGGTAGTTGAAGGCCACCGCTCAGCTGCCCGCGCACCGTTGCGCCCACTAGGGCGTCGCCCTTGCTGAGTGGCCCGCCGCTGCCGGTCAGGTGCTTGCCCGAAAAGACCGACTCAATGCTGATCTCGCACAGGCGTGGTTCCTCGAATTCGACCACGAACTCGCCGAGATCCACGCATTCGCAGGCCTCCGGTTTGCAGGTGGGGCGTGACGCGCGACCAACCGAAGCTTGGTCAGTGGGCGTCTGGAACGCGGCGCTCACATAGACGCCGGTGCCGGTAGCCACCACGCGCGCTTCGAATACTTCACCCTGTTTCTGGTTACGGTCGATGTCCTCGCTCGGCAGCTCGGACTTCATCACATCCATCGCAAAGGTTCCATCGGCGCCAGTGAAAACGGCGCCAGCGTTGCCCGTATACGAGACACCCTCCACAGATACCTGAACGCCTGCTAGCGCTACCCCGCCGGCACTAGCGACCAGCTTGCCCTTCACGCACGCCCGCTCCTCGATGGGCGCGTCGCAGTTGAAGGTGGAGAAGTGCTTCGTTTCGAAGGCCACGTACAGTGGCTGCTCGAACGTCTCGTCGTGAATCGCCACAAGCTCGTCTTCGGACACAACGCTGCCGTCGGCGAGCTGCAATTCGCCGTTGGCCTCCGCTATCCACTCGCCGGTGACCTGATCGAAGCTGTACATGGGCAACTCGATGCGACCGCTGTTCGGCTCCAAATCGGGCAACGTGCGCCACGACGGCTGCTTGGCCTCGAAGCGAACCGAGACCGCTGACGAAACGCTGTGGATCGCCTTGCCGTCTTCGGCATACAGGTTCACTTCGGCGAAGCCACTTGAAATGAGCAGGTTATTCGCGCTGTCGGTGAATAGCCCAGGAAAGCGGGCCGTCTCCTGGCCTGGATCGTAGCTGTCGGCGTAGGCACGCGCGATGCCGGTGCCGCCGGGAAACCCCGAGAGCCGCACGCCGCCGTCGGGCGAGAGGCAACTGCCGCTCGTGCACTGGATATCGTTAAGTGGCGTGAGCGTCACGTCGAGGTTCGGCGTTTGGAAGAACGTGGTCACACGCTTGACGATGCTTGAGTAGCCCTCCCGCTCGAAGGTGAGCAGCACGGGAAGAGGGCCTCCGTCGAGCAGCGCGTCAAAGCCGCGCGCTTGGTAGCTTGCGACCAGCTTGCCCACAAACTGCAGGAACTTGAGGTCGACGTCAGCCGGGTCCAGATCGTAGTTGAGCGCGTAGCTTCCGTCCTGGGCGACGGTCGCGTTCAGCGTTTCGTAGCTTTCCAGCTTGCCGTTCCGATCCAGGTCGAGCTGAAGCTTGACCTTCACGCCGGCGGGCGTCAGCCCATCCGCCATCGCGACCTGGCCCGAGAGGCTGAAGAGGGTCTCGGCCTGCACGGGGCTGGCGGTCCCCCAGCAGCCGAGGCCCGAAACCAAAGCCACCAACAGGGTTCGTCGCTGCATGACCCGCGCTCCTTTTCTATAGGGCGTGCCTTCCGAGCTCCAAGCTCGGGACGCGCGGCTGCTGGAGAGCAATGCCCGTGCCGTTTCACCCAACCCCAAACTATAGGCGAGTTTCTCGGGCCAGCGGCCGCCTCCCTCGAACTACGAGCCTGACAAATGGATCTGGCCCGCTGAGGCAGGGAGGCTGCCCGTCAGGCGCTGTAGGTCGCGGTCGCCGTGTAGTGCATCACGCGCTGGCAGGGGCCATCCCCAATGTAGCCGGTGCACGAATGCTCCCCCTCGAACTGCTTTTCTCCCGCTCGAAGCGACCGGGTCATGGCGGAGGTGATGTCGTGACCACCGTCTTTGCAGGCCGGATCGCGGCAGGGAAGGACGAACAGCAGCGGGGCGTGCTCGACGACCACGTGCCGGATATGCCCAGCCTCAGCCATGGAAATGTCGGACTTGTACTCCTTCACCTGAAGTTTCAAGCCGGTCAGGTTCGGCACGGTCGCAATGAGGCGTGGCGCTTCGTCCTCGCGCTTTCGGCGCTCGGCGTGGCGCTCCGACGCCTCATTGTTGCGACGCATCATTGCCATTCCTCAACGGGCTGGGGCCCCGGAATGATCCCAGCGATATCGGGGTCTTCCTCGGACTCGGAGGCGGGACGGTTGTCCTTTTCCTCCTTGCGCTGCTGGCGCTTGGTCTCTTTATCGCGCTGTTTGTCCATGCGCGCCTTCTCTTTGAGTCGTTTGTTGACGGATATCGCCATGTTTTTCGCCTTTCCCGGGGGGGGCGCCAGCAGCTGGGAGAGCTTTTGGGCCACTGCCCTTCCGGGGGCGCCCACCGTACACCGAAAGTGGTTCCCGCGCCCCCCATCCCGTGCTGAGCGCAGGCCACATGGCCGACTCCTCGGTAGCTTCGTTGGGCTCGGGACTCGCCTTTGAGTAGGCTGCGCCTCCCTTGTTGGTTCCGGTCCTGCTGGCGCTTCAAAGTCTCGCGGTCTCGGGCGGGACGTGTCCGGCTCCCGCGGACGTCGAGGCGCGCGTGCTAGCGATTCTGCAGTTGCCGCCCAAGCAGCTACTCACTGAGGGCTTCTCGGCGGAGCGGGTCCAGGGTGGATTGCGCGTGATACTCAGGAGCTCCGAGGGCGCGCTCATTGGGGAACGGCTGCTCCCCGCCGATGGCACGTGCGACGAGCTGGCGCAGGCCTCGGCTGTGGTGCTGAGCGCCTGGCTGAGCGACGTGCACCCCGACTTTGCGGCAGAGTTGCCGCCGGCAGTGGCTGAGCCCGCCCCGGAACCGGAACCGCCGCCACCCGCGCCATTGCCCAAGCCGCAGTCCGAAGTGCCCCGGAAGACGTCCGGTCCGCCCGCTCGTCGGCCCGCCGCGTCGACCCACCGCTGGGAGGCCGCGTTGGGAGTCGGCATCGACCTCGTGCCGGGCTCGGTCGTGCCGGCGGCGCTGCTAACGCTTGGGCTTGAGCCGAGCGTGCAAGGTTTGGGTCTGCGCGTCAGCGCGCTTACCGCCTGGACCCGGGAGGCGGCGCTCGATCCAGGGCAGGTCGAGTGGCGTCGCTGGCCTGTCGCGGTGGGTCCCAGCATGCGCTTTGCCGCGAAACCCCTGGTTTGGGACTTCAGTACCGGTATCGCGGCGGGCTGGCTGCACCTCCAAGGGCGCTCGTTCGATCAGTCCAAGTCCGTGGACGATCTGCTCCTGGGGGGACTGCTGGGCGCTCGGCTTGCCGGCACGGGCAGAACTTTCACGCCGTTCGCGACGGCGGTCTTGTTCGTTTGGCCCACGGAGGCGGTAGCGTTCGTCCGGGGGAGTGGAGCGGAGCTACGCCTGCCCACGGTCGACGTTCTGCTAGCAGCCGGCCTGAGCTGGGCGCCCTGAAAGGTTTCAGGGCGCTGCCGCACCAACTCTTCAAAGGATCATGAATCATGCGAGTTAGCTGGCCCATCCTGTTGCCTTGCCTGGCGCTCGGCGCTTGCTCGGGTCGCTACGAGGTCGGGGTGGAGGAGCTGCCGGGCACAGCCGGGCGTGCCGCTGGCGGGGGAGCTGCTGGCGGGTCGTCGAGCGTGGGGTCGGGGCCGAGCACCGGGGGGGGCAGCGCCCAGGGCGCCTCGCCCGGGTGCGCCTTTCTCTCGCCCCAAGCGCTGCCGCCGCCCTTCGCGGCGCCAACCGCGGTGTGGGCTCGCATCAGCTCGTTGATCTTCGATGAGCAGGTGGCACCGCTCGGGGCGCTTCCCGCTGAAACGACCTCCGATTGGGCCGGCGCGGTCGCGGTCGCGGCACTTGAGCGCGCCCAGTTGGCCGATGGCGCGGCCCCGGGAACGCGACGCTTTCTGCAGCGTTGGCTCGGACTCGCCGAGGAGCTTCCCTTTGAACGCGACTGGGCGGCGCTGCTCGGAAGTAACAGCTCGGCTCTAGCGCTGCTGCTCACCACCCCGTTGGGTGAGAGCGAACGGACCGGCGTGTTCAGTGAGATGGCTTGGCTCAGCTCACGTCCCACGCTCACGCGGCGCGGTCTCGGGCTCGTGACAACGGTGTGGGGCTTCGCGGTGCCGACTCCTCCCGCCGGCGTGACGCAGACCCCACCCGTCGAGGGCTCGAACCTCACTCGCCGCCAACAGATGGAGCAGCACGTTGCCAACCCGGCTTGCTCCTCCTGCCACGTCTACATGGACCCGCTCGGTACGTCACTTGAGCATTTCGACCAGCTCGGCGAATACCGCACTGTCGACGGGAATCTGCCCGTCGACAGCAGCGGCGAGGCTACCGTTCCCGGCACTGACGTGAGGCTGTCTTTCACCAGCATGCTGGATCTAGCGCCGCAACTGGCCGAAAGTTGCCAGGCCGTGCTCGCCTTCTCGAACGCCGCCTATGACGACGCGCAAGTGGCGAATGGTTTTCAAGCGGAGTCGCTGGTCTCGCCTTTCCACGAGGAAGACCGGGGCCGCGTGAGCCAAGCGTTTGGCAGTGGCGACAAGAGCTACCGTTCCTTGGTTCAGGCCATCGCCCAGAGTGGAGCCTTCCTGCGTTAGGGGCGTAGCGTTGAATGGCAATATTCGGAGCAACCGCGGCCATAGCAGGCGAGCTCAGCGACAAACCCGCTTTGGAGCTGTCGGCGATCTACCGCGAGCACTCCGCGCTGGTTTCCAAGTGGGTGAGGCGTTTGTGCGGGCCGGGGGGGGCCGGGGGGGGCGATGCGGCCGTCGAGGATCTGCTGCACGAGGTCTTTTTGGTGGTGCAGCGGCGGCTTGCCAGCTTTCGCGGGGAGGCGGCGCTCACGACTTGGCTGTATGCGATCACGGTGCACGTGGTGACCGCGCGGCGCCGCAAGGAACGCTGGCGCAGGTTGCTCTGGCGTCGCGCCGAGCCCGAAATGCAGGACGACGCCGAAGCCACGCGGCAAGGTGGCGAGTTCGAACGGGCCGAGTCGGCGCGGATGGTTTACGAGGTGCTGCAAGAACTCCGCGAACGCGACCGAACCTTGCTCATTCTGTTCGAGCTCGAGCACCTGCCGGGCGCGGAGATCGCCAAGATATTGGACATGCCCGAGGGCGCCGTCTGGGTTGCCCTGTCACGGGCGCGCGCGCGATTTCGGACGGTGTTCGACAAACGATGGGGCAGTGCTGCCCCGGAAGGAGCAGGGAATGTCCTCGGTTGAGCCGCTAACGCCTTGGGCTCGCGAGTCCGGGGCTACCGAACCGCTGGCCCGGCTGTGGCGTTCGGTGCCCGAACCGGAGGCGCTGGGCGAGGTTCGGCGTCAGCGAGTGGCAGTTCGGCTGCGCGCGCGCAGCTCAGGTGCCGGAGCGCGGGTGCTCTTGCGGCTGGTCGCTGTCGGGGTGGTGCTGGGCGTGACGGGCGCCGCGGCGGCGCACTGGGCCGCGGTGAGCTGGTTGGGCCTGCAGCACAAGCAGGAGCTGCCCAAGGAGCGGTCGAAACCTGCGGTGCCGAAGCTGGTGCCGCAGCCTGCCCTGCCAGTCTTGCCTTTGGCCGCGGCAAGCCCGGAACCCGTCGTCCCCGAGGTAGCCGAGCTTGGCGTGGCAAGCGCGCCGCCCGCTCCGGCGCCGAGCTCGCGCCTGGCCCTGGAAGCGGCTTCGCTTCAGAGCGCGTTGGTTGAACTGAGGCGGGGCGGGGCGGCGCAAGCGGCGCGCGCTCTTGCCGCGCTCGATCGGCACCTGCAGTCCTTCCCGCAGGGCAGCTTGGAGCTTGAGGCGCGAGTCGCTCGCGTGGACGCCTTGCTGCTGCTTGGACAGCGGCAGGAGGCCCGGCGCGCGCTGGGCGCGCTGCCGATAGAGCGAGCGGGCCGCGCAAGCGAGCTGCGCTTGATTCGAGCGGAGTTGAGCGCCGATGAGGACTGCCTGGCCGCGCTCAAGGATTTTCAGTTGTTGGTGGAGCAACCGCTGCCGGCGGTTTGGGCGGAGCGGGCGTTGTTCGGTCGAGGCGCGTGCCTGCTCAAGGTGGGGGATTCATCGGGGGCCCAGCGCGACTTCGATCGCTACCTGGAGCGGTACCCGGCCGGGCGCTTCGCGGGACAGATCCGGGCTCAGCAGCTCGGCGGGAGGTGAAGAGCTTGGTCGGAAGTGGGCTGTCTACAGCGGGGACGCTCAGTCGCTTCAGGCTTCCGGCTCACCCGCGGGCGTGAGCGATTGCCCAGCCGCGGGAGCGGGTCTATCGTGGGCCGCGATGCGCAGAGTCGTTCTCTCCGGTGCCTTGGGCCTCTGCCTCCTGGCGTCGGTCTCGGCGCCGGCGTCCGCCGCCGAGGCCGAGCGCTTGAGGCCCACGGCCGCGGGGGAGTCCGCACATATCAAGGCGGCCCCCGAACGGAAACTCGGTCCGGTCGAACGCCCCACCATCAAGAAGAAGGCCGAGCAGAAGGCCCAGGCGTCGCGAGGCGCGCGCGTCAGCTTGCAGATCCCCGAGCGCTTGCGCAAGGCGCTCGCCAGGAAGATCGATCGGCGCATCGAGCGCGACATCGTTGAGAGCAAGCAGCTGCGCGCGGAGGCCATGCTGCTCCTGTCCAAGTTCATCAAGGAGTCGCCGGACAACACCCCGGAGATGCCCGAGGCGCTCCTGCGGATGGGCGAGCTTGAGTGGGAAGACGGTCGTGACAGATTCTTGGAGGCCTTCAAGCGCTGGGAAAAGACGCCGTCGGACGAGCGCAATGAGCCCCCGGCGCCGGACTACAGCCAGCCGCGCGCGCGCTTCTTGCGTGTGCTCAAGAACTACAAGTCATTCGGTCAGTACGATCTGGCCCTGTACGTGGACGGCTTTCTCGCCAACGAGGAGGGCAAGTTCGAAGAAGCGTTAGGGCGTTTCAACAAGATCATCGAGTGGTTCCCAAAGAGTCGCTTTCTGCCCGACGCGCACATGGTGCGGGCTGAATTCGAGTTCACCAAGGAAGCCCCCAGCTACCAAACCGCCTACCTCGAGTACGAGGAGGTTCTGAAGTACAAGGATACGGACCTGTATGATCTGGCCCTATTCAAGAGCGCGTGGACGCTTTGGAGGCTGGGCAGGACGGACGAGGCGGCGGCGCGCTTCCTCAAGGTGTTTCAGTCCGCTGAGTCCGGTCAGAAGCGCAAGGGCAAGTCGCAGGGCGAGCTGGACGAGCTGCAGGCGGAGGCCCTCAAGAATCTGGTCGCCGTGTTCGTGGAGGACGAGAAGAACAGCGCCGAGGACATGTTCAAGTTCCTCGTCAAGGCGGGTGGCGACAAGTTCGCCGGGCGCATCGTGCGCGCCTTGGCCGAGGCGTTCTATGATCAGTCGCAGTACGAGCGGGGCATCGAGGCCTACCGCTTGCTGCTCAGGCTCGAGCCGACCAGCCCGGATGCGTACGAGCTGCAGCTCAAGGTGGCGCAGGGGCACTCCACTTTGGAGGCCTGGCAGGTGCTTGAGGACGACTACAAGTTGCTGCTCAAGGACTACGTCGCGCCGGCAGCCCAGCCCGGGAAACCCCGGCCAAAGGCCTCCGGTTGGGTGCAGGTGCAGTCGCCTGCCACCCTGGCGAAGGCCGAAAAGGCGGCCGAGAAACAGATCCGTGAAGACGCGGTGGGTCTGCACGCCAAAGCCCAGGCGGACAAGACCAGTCGGGCTGAATACGCGGCGACCGCGGCGCTGTATCGCGTGTACCTCAGCCGTTTCGGCAGGCGAGCCGAGGCCTACGAGATCAACTACAACCTCGGTGAGATCAACTTCTATCACTTGAACGACGCGGCGGGTTCCGCGAAAGCGTATCTCGCTGCCGCAGCGCTCAACCCCCTGGGGCCTTTGTCGCGAACGGCGCTGTACAACGCGCTGGCGGCCCTTGAGGTCGCGCGCGCTGCCGAGTTCGAGGCCAGCAAGTCAGCCGGTAAGAAACAACAGGAGACGGCCACCGATCGCACTCTGACGGAGGCGATGGAACTCTACATCAAGACCTACCCGTCGGATAAGCAGATCCCGGAGCTACTCTTTCGTCAGGGCAAGCTGTACTACGACTACCAAGTGTACGATGCCGCGGTCAGGCAGTGGGGGCTGCTGCTCGAGAAGTACCCGAACGACAAGTTTGCCGCCGACGCTGGCGAGCTGATCTTGGATTCGTTTAATCGGAGCGAGAACTACGCCAACATCGAGACCTGGGCACGTCGGCTCAAGAGCGCGCCCTCCTTTCAGAGTGCGCCGCAGCAGTCGCGCCTCAATGGCCTGATCGTGGGAGCCGTGTTCAAGCAAGGCGAGCAGCTGAGCCAGAAGGGCGAACACGGCCAGGCCGCGCTGGCCTACCTGCGCGCCGCCAAAGAGTTCCCCAAGGAACAACGAGCTGCCCAAGCCGCGGTGAATGCCGAGGTCGAGGCTCGACGTGCGGCGGACTTGACCACGCTGTCGGCGGCCGCAGCGATCCTGATCGCCAATCACCGCCAGCGCGAGGAAGCGGCCGAAGGCGTGTGGATCGCAGCGAGCACCTACCAGGAGGTGGGCCTGTTCAGCGAGGCCGCCAACTATCACGCCGTCATCGTCGATACTTGGCCCAAGAACTCGCATCACAAGGACTCCGCGTATAACGCCGTGCTGCTGCGTACGACGGTGGGCGAGCACGCGAAGGCCATCGAAAGCGGACAGAAGTTCAAGAAGTACTACCCGCGCGACGACTCGGCCGACGAGGTCACGTTCTTGATGGGCAAGGCCCACGAAAAGGCCGATAAGAAAGCGGAAGCGGCCGAGCTGTACGACCGGTATTCGCGGGGCGCGCGCAGCGTTAGCAGCCAGGTCGAGGCGCTGGTCAGGCTCGCCACCGTGAAAGCGGGCGATGACCGCGCGGCCGCAAGCGCGCTCGATCGCGCTATCCAGCTCTACGGCGCTCGCAAGAACACGCTGGACGATCGCGGCAAGTATTACGCAGCCAAGGCTCGCTATATGCAGGGTGAGGCCGTCCTGAAGAAATTTCAGGAGGTTAAGATTGAGGGGGATGTGAAGCAGCTGAAGGCGCGACTGAAGAAGAAAGCGGAGCTGCTCAAGAAGGCGGCTGAGACATTCCTGGCCACCGCGGAGATCGGGGCGGCGGAGTGGACGACGGCCGCGCTCTACCAGATTGGCCTGACCTACGAATCGTTTTCGAAGGCACTCCTGAACTCGCCGCCGCCGGACAATCTGAGCGCCGAGGAGAAGGAGCTGTACAAGGAGGCGATCGACGAGTTCGTCGTGCCGATCGAAGAGCGCAGCCTTGAGGCTTACGAAAGCGGCTGGCGGAAGGCGCTCGAGCTCGGGATCTTCAACGCCTGGACGGCAAAGATGAGAGAGGCGCTCGGTCGACTGAATTCGGAGCTCTACCCGCCGCTCAAGGAGCAGGGCTTCGAGATCCGCTCTCAGGGACCCTCCAGCTTGCCGCCGCTCATCGACGCTACGCGACGTAGTGCGGGTGGGCGCAGCGAGAAGTTCCTCTTGCCCGCCGCGAGTCGGCCGTCGACGCAAGAAGAATCCAAGCCTGCTCCAGCCGGCAAGGAGCCGAAGAAATGAGCGCCGCGCGTCGCGCCCTTGCATGGCTTTCGTTGTCCATGGCGCTCGGTGCCTGCGGCAAATCTCAGCAGAAGATCGAGGCCCCTTCGCTCACTCCGGCCAACCCGGTGGCGCTCGGGAAAATGCTGCAGGGCGTGCAGGCCGCCAAGGACGCCGGCGGGAACGAGCGCGCCATCGGTTTGCTTGAGGCGGCGGTCAAGGCCGACGCGGGCCTCTGGGAGGCGCACTACAACCTCGGTGTCTTGCTCGCGAACAAGGGCGAACTGGCTGCCGCAGAGCGGCACCTCGCCACCGCGCAGGGGCTGGCGCCGAACGCGGAGGACGTCGCGGTCGCGCTGTCCGAGGTGCGACGCCGCAGCGGTGACCGCCAGGGAGCGATCGATGCCCTGCGCCCGTTTGTGAAGGAGAACCCCGCCGCCGCTCACGCGCCGGTCGCGTTGATTGGCGCTTTGCGCGAAGGCGGCAAGGTTGGCGAAGCCATCCAGCAGGGGCAGCAGGTGCTGGTGCGGCACGCGGGCGATCCGCGCGCCCTGGCCGAGCTTGCGCTTTCCTACTTGGACCAAGACGAGCTCGACACCGCTGAGCTCCTGAGTCAGGAAGCTCTAAAAGCAGACACCAAGAGTGCGATCGCCGAGCGAACGGCTGCGCTTATCCAGCTGAAGCGGGGTGATGACGCCCTCGCCTTCAAGCATTTCGCTCGAGCCAGCGAGCTGGATCCGAAGGACACGACCGCAAGGCTCAACGTCGCGACGGTGCTGCTAGCGGCCGGCGTGTACGATCGCGCCGCCGAGCAGTTTCGGGCTGCCCTTGAGAGCGAGCCGGAGAACCTGGCGGCCACGCTGGGACTCGCTGCTGCGCGTCGAGGTCAGGGCAAGCGCGACGACAATGGGCCCTACCTTGAGGCGGAGAAGCTGCTCAAGTCCGTGCTCCAGCGCGAACCCAAGAACCTGTCGGCCCTGTTCAATCTGGCCGTGCTCTACGGGGACTACCTGAAGCGCCCCGCCGAAGCCGTCCCGCTGTTCCAGCGTTTCCTCGACGACGCCCCCAAGAACCACCCTGCGCGCCCCGAGGGCGAGCGCGCGCTTTCGGCCTTGAATAACCAGAAGCGCTAGGATCTTCCGTGCCTCCGTCGGGGCTCTCCCGCTTGGGTTGGCGCCGGTGTCGCTTGTGTTACGGTACCGGCCATCATGTTTGGCCGTGGTTCAAAAGTCCCCGTCGCGGTAGCCCTGGCGGCCTCCTTGCTCGGGTTGGTGTTCGCTTCGTACTCGACCCTCGACTACGCGAAGCACCTCGACCGTAGGCTGCACGACGTGCATTGCAGTTTCATCCCCGGCGCCGCAGCCACGAACGAGGCGGAGGCCTGTCGGGTGGCCATGTACAGCCCGTACTCGGCGCTCCTTAAGGATCAGTACTGGGGCGGCATCCCGATCTCCCTTTTCGGCTTGGGTGCGTTCGTGTTCTTCGCCGCTTTCGCCCTCTACTTGCTGTTGTCGGCCGACCGCGCGCCCCGCCGAGCAAGCGGCTTCTTCGCGCTTATTGGCACGACGCCGCTGCTTGTTTCGCTGCTCATGCTGACGATCTCGCTCACCCAGTTGGGTCACCTCTGCAAGACGTGCGTCGGCATTTACATCGCCTCGCTGCTGCTAGCGCTGGGCGCCTTGGGTGGCTGGTTGTCGAGCCGCGCCCCCGGAGCAGCGCCAAGACCCACGCTTTCGTTGGCACTCATTCCCGCCTGGCTCGTGGGGCTCAGTCTCACGACGCTCTTGCCTGCCGTCGTCTACGCCGCGAGCGCGCCCGATCAGCGCCAGTATCTAACGCAGTGCGGCGAACTCAAAGTAGCCAAAGTGAAGGGCGACAAACCCATCCTGCTTCGCGGCAGCCGCGCGGTTCAGCCCAGCCTCCTGTTCGAGGACCCGCTGTGTCCCACCTGCAAGGCCTTCCACGATCGGCTAGTGACCGAGAATATCATCGAGAAGCTCGACATCGAGCTGGTGCTCTTCCCGCTCGATAGCGAGTGTAACTGGATGCTCGACCACCCGCTCCATCCCGGGGCCTGCATCGTCTCCAAGGCGGTCCTGTGCGGCGAAGGTAACTCCCGTCAGGTGCTCGAATGGGCCTACGCTGAGCAAGAGTACCTGGCGCGGGCCGGCAAGGCCGGGGAAGGGGTGCTGCGGGCGGCGATCAAGCAGCGCTGGGGTGAGGGCCTGCTTCGCTGCGTCGACGACCGCAAGACCGACACTCGCCTGAACAATCATCTGCATTTCGCCTCCGAGAACAACATTCCGGTTTCGACTCCGCAGATGTACCTGGGCAAGCGGCGCATTTGCGATGAGGACACGGATCTAGGCCTGCGCTACACGCTGGGGCAACTTGCGCCGGAGGTGCTCAAGTGACTCAGGCCATCGACCCCAATCCGGAGCAGGTAACGACCAGCGGCGGAGGTGCCAGCGGCCTCGTGGCGCTCGTCGTGGGGGTGGTCCTGTGCGCCGGCTCGGCCGTGGCCGTACGTTCGTGGACCTCGTCGGCCGCCGAACGGTTGGTCACGCCGGAAGCGGAGAAGCCCAAGGTTGCCGTGGCCGACCAGGCAGAGGTCGCCTACTGCACGGTCCAGTTCAAGCAGGTTCTGGAGCGCGTGCTGCACTCGTGCGGTCTGGCGGAGGGCGAGGCACGTCGCGGCTGCAAGCCAGCCGACGTCAAGAACTTCGCCTCCATCAGTGATGAAGACTTCAACGCCTTGTTTACGCCACTGAAGGATCGCGGCGGCGTGATCATGTTCGACGAAGGCCACGACGAACTCGACGACCGAGCCAAGAAACTCCTGGAGGAGCGCTGGTTCGCACGCAAAGGGGCCCGCTACTTCTTCGTGGTTGCTCGCGCTTCAAAGACCGGCAATCAAGGCAAGAACCGGGCGTTGTCTCACCGCCGCGCCAATTCGGTCATGTACTTTCTCACCCAGCTTTCGGGCGACCCTGAGATCGAAAAGAAGGTCGGCCTGCTTTGGCTGGGCAACGAGTTCGCGCAACTCTCCAAGGAATATTGCGGCTGGCCCAACTCTCGTCCCGATGAAAAGTGCGACGAAGAGCCGATCAACCGCAGCGCGTTCGCCTCCTGGGTGGATTGCCGGCTATGACGTCGGGGTGGCTGCTCACCGCGCTGAGCCTCTCGTCCGCGTTGCTCGCTTGCGATGATGCGGGCGGCAAGAAGCCGCCGGCCGCGTCACTCGAGCGCAGTCAGGTGGTGCAGGCCAAGCCATCGCCGGCGGGCAGGGAGCCCGCTTCGCCCACCAAGCCCGTCGTAGCCAGCTCCGCGCCCAAGAAGCCGCGGGTCATCTGCGCGGGACAAATGTCTGCTCCCGGGCGAGCAGCGCCGAAGAAACCATTGTCCCAGGCGGTCGCGACGGGCGAGCCGGCCCTCCCCGAGAAACTTGCTCTCGGTGGCCGCTACACTTGGGTCAACTTTTGGGCGGCTTGGTGCGCGCCATGCAAGGAGGAGATCCCGCGGCTGTTGCGGTTTGAGGCGGAGCTCGCCAAGGCGCCGGCCGGCTTTGCCCTGAGCTTTGTGTCGCTTGACGACGACGAGCGCCAGCTGACCGGCTTTCTCGCGAGTCAGCCGGCGTCGGGCGGGCTCCGCCGCAGCTATTGGCTACGCGAGGGCCGAGAACGTGAGGAGTGGCTCAAGGCCGCCGGCCTGGACGCCGATCCGGAGCTGCCGTTTCACCTGCTCTTCGATCCTAAGGGCAAGCTGCGTTGCGTCGTGAGCGGCGCCGTCGAAGACGCGGATCTGAACGGGATCCGCGCGCTGCTCTTGCCCTAGCCGCGGCCTGCCTGCGCGCCTGTCTGAAGCGATTCTGGAACCTTTCCCAGCCCTGATTTCGCCGGTTTCTCTGGGGGTTCCAGGCGGGTTCCAGGCGGTGATTCCAGCTTGAGTGGTTGGATTTGGTTGGGAGTCCGGGTAGCGTGCGCCGGCAATGTCCCGACGCCCTGATATCGCCGAAGTCGCCCGGCACGCCAAGGTTTCCAAGAGCACCGTGTCGCGCGTCATCAACGGCGGCTACGCCAGCGCAGAGGTGCGGGCCCGTGTCGCCAAGGTCATTCAGAAGCTCGGCTATACCCCGTGGACCACGGCCCGCAATTTCTCACTCGGTCGAGCCGGCTGTTTCGGGCTCGTCATGGAGGACAGCCAGAACGAGTGGATCACCCAGATCCTAGGTGGTATCGAGGAAGAACTAACGTCGAAGCACATCTCGCTTCTGGTGGGCAGCTTGGTGATGCGCGGCACGTACGATGCGGCCACCGTCATCTCTTGGATCCGTGAGCACCGAGTCGATGGGCTAATTT
>JANNWK010000557.1:0-2871 GCA_031408355.1 Myxococcales bacterium | reverse complement strand
TCGTCTTCGACACCGAAGGCGAAGACCCGCTCGTGCTCCAAGAATCGACCCAGCAGTGAGCGCACGCGAATGTTCTCGGAGATGCCCTTGATGCCCGGTCGCAGGCTGCACGTGCCGCGCACCACTAGATCGATCTGCACGCCGTCGCTGGAAGCGCGGTAGAGCGCGCGAATAACCTCGGGGTCGACCAGGGCGTTGACCTTGGCGAAGATGCGCCCGGGGGCGCCGCTGCGGGCTCGAGCCGCTTGCGTTTCGATCAGCGCCAGGAGCTTGCTGCGCAGCGAGCTGGGGGCGACCGAGAGCACGCCGTAGCGAGGTGTCAACGAGAAGCCCGATAGCGAATTGAACAGCTCCGAAATGTCTTGGCCAATTTGGGGATCGCAGGTCAAGAGCGCGACGTCCGTGTACAACCTGGCCGTTGCGGCGTTGTAGTTGCCGGTCGAAAGATGCACGTAGCGGCGCAGCTCTGTGCCTTCCCGCCGGACGATCAAGAGCGCTTTGGCGTGGGTCTTGACGTCCGCTGCGCTGTAAAATACGTGTGCCCCCGCTCGCTCCAAGGCGCGCGCCCAGGCGACGTTGTTCTCCTCGTCGAAGCGCGCCTTGAGCTCGATCGAGACGGCTACCTGCTTGCCGTTCTCGGCGGCGCGCACCAAGGCGCGTAAGGCCTCGGCGTCGGAACCAGCACGATATAGGGTCATCTTGATCGCCAAGACCCCCGGATCTTGAGCTGCGAAAGACAGGAGTTCTAGGACGGGCACGAAGGAGTCGTAGGGGTGGTGCAGGCAGACGTCGCCCGCCCGAATCGCGCTGAAGGGATCGCCCTTCTCGAGCCAACCTGGCGGCACCCGTTGAAGCAACGGAGGGTCTTTGAACTCAGGTCGGTTCTGTGAAGCGAGCTGAAACAAGCAGGATAGGCCAAGCGGTGCCTGTGATTCGTAGAGGTCGTCGGCTTCGATCTCAAGCTTCTCAAGCAGCAGGTCCCGGATGTGCGGTGGCAGCTGCGGCGAGACTTCGAGCCGTACCGCTGCGCCGAAACGACGCTTGCGTACGCTACGGTCAACCGCAGAAAGCAGGTCACCCGCGGCGTCCTCGAGCAGGTCGAGGTCCATATCGCGCGTGACGCGAAACGGATGGCAGCCGCGAATTTCCAGGCCCGGGAACAACTCGCCCAGGTTCTGGCCGATCAAATCCTCCAGCAGGACGAGGTCTTGGACTTCGGCGTGCTTGCCCCCAATTTGCACGAAGCGGGGCAAGCTCTCGGGCACCTTGACACGAGCGAAGCGACTTTCGTTGATGGCCGGGTCGTGCAGCTCAACCGCCAACGACAGCGAGAGATTCGAAAGAAACGGGAATGGATGCACCGGGTCGACTCCCAGCGGCGTGAGCACGGGAAAGACGGACGCGCGGAAGTACTCCCGGGTCCACAGCTGCTCGCTCTCTGCCAAATCCTGCAGTGCCCGCACGCGAATCCCGCCCGCAGCCAGCTCCGGTGCGAGCACTTCACGATAGAGCAAGTCGGCCTCGTGAAACTGGTGCTGTGCCAGCTTGCGAATCTGCGCCAAGAGCTCGCGCACCTCGATGCCGTCGGCCTGCTTGCTGGCGACACCAGCGTCCAGCTGTTCGTGCAGGCCCGAGACCCGAATCATGAAGAACTCGTCCAGATTCGCCCCGTGGATGGCCAAAAACTTCGCTCGTTCGAGCAGCTCCCAGCGCGGATCACGCGCTTGGTCCAGCACCCGCTCGTTGAACGCGAGCCATGACAGTTCGCGATTGACATAAAGTGAGGGGTCGAACAGATCCACGGACTCCAAGTACCCATAACGGCGGCCCTTCCTGTTACGTCACGGTGAAATTCACGTGACGGATTCCAGGATTCTGAACCGAGAGCTGTGGGCAACCCACGCTCCTGTTGGCGTGGCAAAGCGAACACGGCGCGCGTTGACGCGCTGGGTGAGCCATGGCTTTGCTGAAGTTCTGTTGAGCAAGATCGGCGATAGCGTAGCCCCGCCCGCTTCTCGCGTAGGGAAGTACGAAGTCATCGCTCGCCTGGGCAAGGGGGGCATGGCGCAGGTGCACCTTGCTGTTTCCCGCGGACCGGGTGGCTTCAATAAGCTGGTGGTGCTCAAGCGGCTGGAGTCGAGCGAAGACAGGTTTCGCCAGATGTTCCTCGACGAAGCGCGGCTAGCGGCGCTGCTGCACCACCCCAACGTGGTCCACACCTACGAGGTCTCCGAGATTGACGGCTCCTACTTCATCGCGATGGAGTACCTAGAGGGGCAACCGCTCGACAGAATCATCCGCGACACGAAGAAGCAGGGCCGCCACCTGGAAGCGCGCTTCTGCGCGCGCATGGTGGCCGATGCGCTGAGCGGGCTGCAGTACATGCACGAGCTGCGCGACTACGACGGAACGCCACTCGAAGTGGTGCACCGTGACATCAGCCCGCACAATCTGCTGCTGACCTACGAGGGCAACGTGAAGGTGCTGGACTTCGGCGTCGCCACGAGCGCAGCCCAGACCAGCGAGACCGCAGTGGGAACGCTCAAGGGCAAGTTGGTGTACATGTCGCCAGAGCAGGCTGCCGCGCAAGTGGTCGACCGGCGCGCGGACATCTTCTCGATCGGCGCGGTGCTGTGGGAACTCTTGACCCTCGAGCGCTTGCGCCAGGCCGATTCTGCCGCTGGTCTCTTGAACGAGGCCATTCGAGGGCAAATGCCCGATCTTTTCGGAGTGCGAGCCGACGTCTCGCGCCAGCTCGAGAGCGTGCTTCAGCAAGCGCTGTCTCACCACCCGAGTCGCCGCTACCAGACCGCGCAAGAAATGCGCGACGCGCTTATCGAGTACCTGGCCGGAGATCCGTGCTCTTCCGAG
>JANNWK010000556.1:0-2136 GCA_031408355.1 Myxococcales bacterium | reverse complement strand
GCAAGAAGGCTGCCCTCTCGGCCAAGAGCGCCGCGTTGATGCCCTGCGGCGCCGCGAGACCCGTGGCCTGCTCCACCACCACAGAAAGCGGCGGTTCCGGATCGACCAAGAACCGGTACCAAGCCTCGAGCGTGGCTTCGTAGCCGCAGCCCTGGTCCCCCGCGGCCTCGACCGTCTCGCTCAAGGCGGCGGCGAACTCAGCGGCGTCCTCGAGCCCAGGAGGAGCGAGGAGCTGCCCCGGATCCCAGGCCAAAAAACCCTGATTGTTCCAGCTGGGCAGCCCTGGCCGGATCGAACCTAGCAGGCGCGCGTGATCGTCGTCGTCGGCCCCAACGCACACGTCCCTCGCGCCCGTCGCGCCATGCGCGCCCAGGCTCGAGGTGATCACGGCCGCGTGAATGTCCGCGAACGGCAGGAACTCCGGCAAGCTGCCGCCGGCGCACACGCCCGCCACGCTCGCCCGCTGGCCCGTCGGCACGCCGTTCTCGTCCAAGCAACGCGGCAGCACCAAACGCTCCACCAGGTGCTGCATCGCGTCGGCGAGTAGCTGCTGCTTGTCCCCCATTGAAATGGAGTTGTCGATCATCATCAACAGGTCCAGCTTGCTGGGCACCTTGTCGCGGACGATCTCGATCCGTGGGCCGCTGGGCGCGCCGGCGGATCCGGCACCGCTACCGGCACTACCGCCGCTCGACACGCCGGCGCCGCTGCCGCCCGAACTTGACCCGGCCGCCTCCGTACCCCCACCGCTCAGGTTGCCGGCCGCCGCCGTATCACCCCCGCTGCCCGCCTGGCCGGCGTGACTCGTGCCACGCTTGTCGCTGCTGGTGTCGCCGCAGCTCACGCCCAAGAGTGCCAACCCCACGCAGAAACCGCGGACCCAGTTGCTCCCAATCACCACGCCCACCCTAGCACTCGGGCGCTCGCCCAACCAGCCCACAGAAGCCATGCCCAATAGACGGAACCGCTCCCAGAATATTCACGCCCCAGCCGCCGAGAAGCCCAAAAGCCGTGGACTTCCGGCTATTTCTTGAGCAGCAGGAGCGCCGCGATGACCGCCGCCAGGCCAAGCGTGATGATCACGCCCAGCCGGAGCCGCGGCTTCGTCGACGACGGTGCCACGCTCGGCTGCCCGCGCAACTTCGCCTTGCCCGGGCTGCGCTTGGGCTCCACAGCGCGCGCTCCGGCTCGGTCCTCGGCCTCGGGGCGCGCCCGACGGCTCTGGCTCGCCGGCCTTTCGCTCTGGGCTCGCTCACGCGCCGCCCGACGCACCTGCCTGGCTCGCTCTTCTTCTTCGGCTTGGCGGAGCCGTTCGGCCGCCGCGACGCGCGCCTCTTCCGCTCGCTCCGCCTTGCGCGCGAGTTTCGCCTGCTCCTTGCGCTCGGCCTCGTGCCCACGCCGCTGGCGCGATAGCTCGCGCTGAGACTTCTTCGTTGGCTCCGCAGGCCGCGGCGCCACGATGGGGTTCGCGCTGGGCGGCGCGGCCTTGGTCTGGGCGCGCCGCTGCCGATGCGGGCGCCGCTTGCCGCCGCTCGGCTGCGCCACACCGGGCTCGGGCGCGTCATCCCAACCCACATCGACCTCGCCCGTCACCACCTCCGCCGAGACGGGCACCAGACTGACCGGAGGCGGCACCAGCGAATCCCAGGTCTTGTCGAGCTCGCTCTCGGCAGCCTCCTCGTCATCCCAACCGGCATCGAGGTCTGGGGTTTTGGGGTCGATCTCAGTCATCGCCGAGGGAGTTAATACGCGGAGGCGGACCGAGGCAAGCCACGGCGCGCGAGCAGCCTCCCGCCTCAGTCGTCCTCGTGGCGCACCAGCGTAGGATTGGCCGTGTTCGGCGCTTCCCACTGCTCCGCATGCTGCGCGTCCACGTGGGCACCCGCGTGCCCCGTCGGCAGCCCGCAGCTGAGCAGCAGCCGCTGCCGCGCCACATTCGTCGAGGTCCCGTCCGGCGTGAGCGTCACGAGCAATGTGGCGCGAGCGCCGCAGGGCTTCACCCCCGACCCGCTCACCGCAGAAACCCACGCAGAGCGGCCGCCAGCTGCTTCTCAGCCTTGAAGCGCCGCTCGTCGGACGCCTTCTGCACGGCGCGAACGACGCTCAACGGCATGGCGCGAACGCGCGGCCCGCCGG
>JANNWK010000555.1:0-13087 GCA_031408355.1 Myxococcales bacterium | reverse complement strand
GGAACGGATCCTGGCAGTGCCCCGTGATGGAGACCGGCGTCACGAGTATTTCGACCCACCCACAGTCTGCTTCGGCCTACCCGCACGACTTCGCGAGCGACGAGACCGACAGCGGCGTCTTCCAGCACTCCGAACAGTCGGTCTTGGTGCTGCTCGCGCCCTCGCCGGCCACCGCCTCGCTCATCAAGGAGCTTGAGGCCCAGGGCTTCTCCATAATGCCCGTGAGCGGCGTGGCCGAGCTCGAAGCCAGCGGTCACCTGCCCAGGCTCGCCATTTTGGACGGAGCCTTGCCGGGCGCGCTGGATTTTCTGGCTCGCATCAGCGCGCACGGGGCGACCCTGCACGCGATCGTCGCGCTCGAAGCCGGAGAGCGCGAGAGCGCGGCTGTCGCTGCGGGCGCCCAGCTGACGCTCCAGAAGCCACTCGTGGCCGACGACGTCGTCACCTGCTTGCTGCGCTTCCGCTCGCAGCAAGATCTGCTCCTGCGCTCGCGCGACGTGTTCGATCGAGAACGACCGAGCGTCCCCCCACCGCTGATCGAGAACGTTCTTGCGACCATCGGCCACGAAATCCGCAACCCACTGGCCGCGGCGCTAGCAAACTTGGAGTGCCTGCGAGAGCCCCAGGTAGGCCTACTCAATCCGCTAGATCGGCAGAGCGCAATCGATGACACCACCATCGCGCTTCGGCGCATTCAAGACGTGATGACGTCCGTCTCGGCGCTGGTGAAGGGGGCGCCGCCCGTGCTCGAGAAGGTTCGGCTTTGGAGCGTCGCGGAGTCCGCGGTGGCCGCCGTTCGGCCGCACAGTATTCGCGTCGACATGGCCGGCGATGCCGACGTGCGCGGTTGGGGCAACACCGCTCTGCTCGAGCAGGTGGTGGCCAACCTGGTACAGAACGCGCTGGATGCCGTGCAGGAGCAGGCTCGGCCACATGTGCTGGTGCGCGTCTATTCCGCCGCGGGCGAAGCGCGCGTGTCGGTGCGCGACAACGGGCCCGGTGTGCCCGCTTCCCTGCGGCAGCGCATCTTCGATCCTTTTTTTACCACCAAGGGCGAACGTGGCACGGGCCTCGGTTTGGTCCTGGTTCGCCACGCCGTCTCGCGCATGGGCGGGACGCTGAGCCTGGGCCCAAGCGAGCATGGCGCCGTGTTCCGGGTGCGCCTGCGCTCGGTTTGACCCAGCATTTGCCGGCCTCAGAAGTAGGGGATGAGTGAGATGGGCGGCAACCCGGCGCCGCCAATCGCGAAGCTCTCAGGTCCCTGCAGCGAGCCTGCGGCGTTCAAGACGAAGCGCAAAAGCGTACCGCGCGAGGCGTCGGTGACGAGGCAGGTCGCGGTACAGCCGGGCAAGCAGCACATGCCGCCCAAGGCAACGCCGTAGCCGAGCCCAGCGTCCGACGGATTGGCCGTGGCCAGGAGCGTCACGACGCCGCTCTCTAGTCCAAGCGAGAAGAGCTGGTTGTTTTGCTCGGCACCAAGCGCTGTCTGCGACTTGAACAGCAGGAGGTCGTCGGTCACAAACTCGAGGCTGGCCTGAATCGGCACGCCGACCAGTTCACTGGCGGTAAATCGGCGCAGCTCGCGCGGAGGCTGCTCGGTCGGATCGAGCAGCACGATACCCGACGCCGAAAGGTCGTCCACCGCACCCTTGCGATCGACGAAGGCGCTGCACGCGATCGCCAGGAACTGGCCGCTCGGCGCAGGCTCGACGCGTCCGCAGTTTTTCAGACCCAGCAACGGAGCCCGGTAGAGCAGGCTCTCGTCTAGCCCAGAAAAAGCGACAATTTCAGCTTCTGCCATCGCGCTGTAGTCGGGGCGTGCGTGCTGAAGCACGACCAGCACCGAGTCGCCGAACACAGTGACCGCAGCGGGATTCGGCAAGAACCCGGATTTGACGGGCATCGGTAGCGACCCGATGATCTCGGGAACGCTCGGATCGAGCAGCAGCAGATCGCTTCCCGCGTCGAAGGCTTGCCTGCCGGGCCTGGCGTTCTGTCCAAGCCGAGGCACGTAGGCCTTGTGGGCCGATACCTCAACGTAGCCCTGAGGGTTGGATTCGAAGCCCGTGCCGACCGGCAGCTGTGCGCGAACCCGTGCTGTCTTGGGGTCGACAAAGCTCACCACGTTGGTGCCGAGCCGATCCACCAGCACGATTTCGCCGCTGTCCGTAGGGGAGCTGCCAACCACCACGTCGCCGGAAAGCGGAGCCGCTACTCCGGAGGTCTCGGTCGAGGCGCTGGACATGAAAGCGACACTTTCAACGGCGCCCTCGGGAGACAGCAATGCCAGCTCACTTGACTGAAAATCGCTCTGCATCGCTACGATGCCACGCGGACAGCCAGCCGAAGCCGACTGGTCAACGCCTCCCGTGGTTCCGCCCGGAAGCACGTTGCACGCGAGCAGCAGCGGCACACCCCAAACCGAGCCCAGTCTATTCATTGCGGGGTTCCGTCCCAATGGGCCTCCGCCGAAACATACAGGCTCCGGCCCGGCAACGGGTAACCCACCACGTCGAAGCGAGCCGCGTTGAGGGCGTTGGCTAGGCGGGCCCGCGTCACCAAGGCGCCGGCCAGCCAGTGCACGCCAGCGCTCACCCCCAGGGTCGCTTGCTCCGGAATAGCAATGAGCCCGGCGGCGTCAGCGAAGCGATTGGAGAGGTAGATCATGTCGAGAGCTGCCTCCGCGCGCTGCAGCGAACCCCGAGCCAGCCTGCCCGTCGTGACGGAGACGCGCGGCGAAGCCACCAGGCGCGAGCTGAAGGGTAGAATGTCATTGCGAAGTCGGCGACCTTCGGTCGTGTCGCGCGCGTCGAGCAGGCTCACGTTGCAGCTGGCGGTCACGTGACCCAAAAGTTCCGCTCCGGCACCAAGCTCAAGCCCCGAGACCCGCGCAGCGCCAATGTTGAGCGGGACCACATAGCCCTGCGCGGTACGTGCGTAGGCTACCAGTTGCTCTACGCTGCGCGTGAAGGCGCTGGCCTCGCCGTTGAGGGAAAGCCTTGGACCGAAGGCTCGCGTGGCTCGCACTCCCACGTCCGCGGCAAGTCCCAGCTCGGGGCGAAGCTGGTCGTTGCCGCGCACCAAGATGCCAGCGCCGAAGAGCTCTCCCAGCGTGGGTTGCCGTTGATAGCGCGCCAAGTTGGCGTAAATGGTGGCGCCTGACCCCTGGATGCCCAGCCCGACACGGCCCACGGGTTCGACCGCACCGCAGCGCGCGCCCGCTTGCCCCGCAGAACGGCACTCGAAAGCCAGCAGCCCTCGCAGCCAAAGGCCCGACGCGGCCTGCCACTCAAGCGAGCTGGCCGCTCGCAGGTTAACGGCCACAGCCCGCAGCCGTTCGGATCCATCGTGACGCTCCAAATCCTCGAAGGCGGTCGCCAGAAGGCCGGTCATTTCAAGGCCTTCGACCAGTGGCGACGCGAACTGCGCGTGCTGCTCGCTGCGAAGCCCGTCGACCCGCGTCTGGCTAGCAAGCAGGCCCAGCTCCCTTGCCGGATCGTGGAGTTCGGACGCGCTCTGCACGAAGGCCGTGCGCAGCGTGAGTCGCTGCTGTCCGCGGGGCCCGAGCGCCAAGCGCGCCGTGAGCGCGCCGAGGGATCGCGAGAGCTCGGCCCGGGCCAACTCAGACGGCACCAGCGCAAGCTTCGGGGCTCCCTGTTCACGAGCGACGGAATTCGCCAAGAACTCGAGACGCACTTGCTGACTGAGTCGCGCGCGCCCCAGCAGCCAGGCGTCAACGAGCCGACTGTCCGAGTTCGAACGTCGACTGCGAACGTCATCCCCCCCCTGGAACAAGGTGCCTCGGTCGTCAACGAACGGGTAGTCGTTGTCCGCGCGTTCGGCGGTCACGCCCCCGAGCAGACGCAGCGCTTCGGTACCCCCCGCTACGTAGCCGAAACCCGCGCGTGTCCCAAAGCTACCGAGCGTGGCGCCCGCGGCCGCCTCCGCGCGTCGCGGTTGCTTGGGTTCGAAGAAGATAGCGCCACCGATGCCCAGCAGGTCAGCTTCCAGGGGCGCGTTGCCTCGATAGACATCAACATGATCGATGAGCCAGAGCGGAATCGTCGACAGATCCGCAACCCCTCCCACCTGATCGTTCAGCCGAACACCAGCCAGGTAGACGGGAGTCTGGGCCGCAGTGGCCCCCCTTATCGAAGCCGACGCCGGCGCGCCCAGCCCGCCAGCCTCTGAAATCTGTACCCCGGCCTCCGAGCGCAGCACCTCGGGAGCTCGCAGGCCCGGACCTTCCAGGCGCTCCCTTTTCACCCGACTCGTGGCTACGAACGGTTCGTTCGGCAGCTCGCCCGGCGGTCTGGCGTCTCCCTGCACCGTGATGGTGACGGGCTCCGCGGCGAGCGCCGGGCTGACAAGCCCGAGCCCGTAGCACAGCGCTGCAGGCAACGCGGGAGGAGGCCACGACCGCGCCAACGCTTAGGGCTTGATGACCTGCGTGCCGTTGGGCGGAGTGAAGACGAACTCGCCGCGCTGAGGCTTGGTATTCACCTCGGCCGTCAAGAAGTCGAAGCGATTCCGATTGCCTTGCGCATCTTGAATGATCACGCGGCGCACGTGGAACGTCCTGGCGTCGACAAAGAAGAACACTTGCTGGTAGGCCGGCGTCGGCTGCAAGGGCTCCCCTCCCAGCACGTAGCCGGACTCGAACTTCATCACCGTCGCGTCCATCTTGGTGAACTTGAAATTTTGCGACAACTGACCCTGGCCGGTCAGAAACGAGAGCGCTGCCGGGTACTGCGTCTTGTCGAGCGCCTGCTCGTACACCTGACCGAGGCGCTGGTCGTAGATCTTGATCAACTTGCCATCAGAAACAACGCGGTTGCCCTGGGTGTAGCGCCAACTCATCTTGCCCGGCTTGGCGAAGATGACCGAGCCGCTCGAGTCCTTGGTCTTGTCGTGGGCCTTCACGTAGTAGCGCTGCTTGAAGCCCGCCTTGAAGGTCTTGGCCCGATCGTAAACCTCCTGCACCCGAAGGATGATGTCGTTGGCGCTCAGCTCTGCGGTCGCGGGAGCCGCCTTCTTGGCGACCGGCTCGGCAAACGACGGACGTGCCACGAGCGGGAGGGCAAGACCGAAAATGGAGAGGGCGGTGAAGGTTCTGCGATTCATGGCGGTCCCGATCGGCCCAAGCTCATGGGCTGTTAGTTCTACGCTTGTAACGCCGCAAAGCTTTGCGCCCCTACACGGGAGTTTCAAGGCGACCCCACGGCGACGCGCCTCACGCTCGCAAGCATCGGGAATAACTCACAGTTTTAAATCTCCCTGACCCTATGGCCGTCGACGTGGGCCCGGCCGGCCCGGTCGCTTTTTGCTGAGGAGCGCCAAAAGCACGCGCGATCGGCTGTCCTGTCCGGTCGCGCCGGAGCCGCGAAGTGAGGTCGACGCCGAAAGCGCGCTGAGCAGGCCGCCCAGGCGGAGGTGGGTCAGCGCGATAGCCAGGGCGTCGGCGGCGTCGCTCGCCGGCAGGGCGTCCAGCGCTAGGGCCGCCCTGACCATCAGCGCGACCTGCCGCTTGTCCGCCTGACCCGAGCCGGCAATCGTGCGCTTGATCTTGGCTGGGGCGTACTCGGCGATCGGAATGCCCTCGCGCGCCAGGCACAGCAGCACGACGCCACGGGCGTGTCCAAGCTTGACGGCCGCCTGGGCATCCTTGTGAAAAAATAGGCTCTCGACCGAGCTCACGGTGGGACGGTGCTCGCGAATCACCTGGGTGAGCTGCCGCTCCAACTCCACCAAGCGCGTCGCGATCGACTCGGCTGCGGAAAGCACGATCACGCCGTGGGCGACATGCGAAAGCCGATTGCCACTGCGCGCCACGACTCCCCAGCCAAGTCGTCGTGTTCCTGGGTCGATGCCGAGCGCGATCACGTGTCACGAGCCATAGCAGCGATCCCAAACGATGGAAAGTGCGGTACTGGCTGCCCAAGGGCGCCCCCGCCTCAGCTGACAGCCCGGGTCGGGTCCGGCTGGGCTAGAGTGCCGCCCCGGAGCACGCCCAAGGACTGGGCTCTCCTTCACGGACGACAGATGTTCTTAGACAAGCGCCACAAGTTGTTCCTCGTGTTGGCCGGAGTCTTCACGACCTGCCTACTGGTCGGTGACATCATGGGCGGCAAGCTGGTCGAAACCAAGCTCCTGGGCTTCGACTTCACCACCACGGTCGGGATGCTGCCGTTCCCGGTCACGTTCCTGCTGACCGACCTCTTGAACGAATTCTACGGCAAGCGGGCCGCGCGTTTCATCACGATGGTAGGTTTCGCGATGGCGGTACTCGCCTTCGTGCTCATCTTCCTGGCAGGCGCCGTGCCCTTCGCGGCCATGACCCGGGCACCCGACTGGACCGGCGTGAACGAGGCCTCGTTCAACAATGTCTTTCTGGGCTCACAACGGATGATCGTGGCCTCGCTCGCCGCCTACCTCATCAGCCAGTTCGTCGACATCGGCATTTTTCATCTACTCAGGCGCAAGACCTCGGGCAGGCTGCTGTGGCTTCGCGCCACGGGCTCCACAGTCGTTTCTCAACTCATCGACACCGTTGTGATCAACTTCGTGGCCTGGAGCGGCATGATGAGCGCCGGCAAGATCGTCAACATCATCTATTCCGCCTACGGCCTGAAGCTGATGATCGCCATCGGCCTCACGCCGCTCATCTACCTGTGTCACGCGCTGGTCGAACGCGGCCTCGGCCTTCAACCGCTCCCGATAGACGCCACTTCGGACGAAGCACCGCTCGCCCTGGACCGCGCCTGAGCCAGCCCGACTACTTGCTACAGGCAGCCTGACAAGCCTCGAACGCCTTCTTGCAGATCTCTAGGTTGCCAAAGCCAGGCAACCCGCCTTCTACGGGGGCCGAGAGGCAGCCCTGCAGAGCGCCCTGGCAACGCGCGACACAAGCCGCCGACGGCGCGGCGGGCGAGGCTACGGCGGAGGGGAGGACCGGTGGCGGGAGAGCGCCGAACGCACTCGGCGTGAGCGCCGGACTGGAAACGCTCGGAGCGGCGGCCGTGTCGGCGCCCGGGAGCGAGCCAGGTAACGCGGTTGGCGCCGCTCGTTTGCTCGGGCCGGAAGGGCTGGGATGATCCTCGAGCTTCGCGCGCGAGCTGCCGGACCGCGCGGCGTCGTCGCGAGGGCTCGCGGCACTTGGCGCCGCAGGCGGTTCAGGCGCGGGCAAGGGGCGCTTATCCTGGTCCGCACTGCGGCGTTCCATGCAGCCCAGGCAGGCGGCACCCAGCGCGCAAAGCGCAACACAGCTGACACGGAGGCTCCGCATTCCCAGACAAAGTCTCAGCTTGGCGCTCGAGTCAAGCGCGACTCACGAGTCTCGGCTAGGCTCAGGCCTCGGTGCTGTTCACTCGCCCTGACGTGCCTCGCCCCTCGGTCGCCGCCCGAGAGAAAGCGAAAACACTACTCGAACGCCGGCTCGGCCCCTCCAAGGTGCTGACAGCGGCCGAGGCCTGCGAGCGGTTTGTGAAGGATGAGTCCGAAGCCGAGGGCGAGCGGCCCGACGCGGTCGTCCTGGCCGAGTCCGCCGAAGATATTCTGACGGCGCTCGCCGTGGCGCGTGAAGCCGGCGTGCCGATCACGCCCCGCGCGGCCGGGACGGGGCGCACGGGCGGAGCGGTACCGGTGGCTGGCGGCATCGTGCTGGCGACCAGCGGCATGCGAAATATTGTCGAGATCGATCGGAAGGAGGGCCTCGCGGTCGTCGAACCAGGCGTGGTGCTCGCTGACCTGCACGCGGCCGTCGAGGCGGAGGGTTGGTTCTACCCGCCGGATCCGAACTCGCTTGCGACCTGCGCCATCGCGGGGAACCTGGCCGAGAACGCTGGCGGACCGCGGGCCTTCAAGTATGGGGTCACGCGCGACTACGTGCTCGGGGTCGAAGCGCTGCTGATTGGGGGGCAACGCATCCAGGCCGGTCGTCGCACCATCAAGGGCGTCACCGGCTACGACATCACAGCCTTACTCGTTGGCAGCGAAGGCACGCTGGCGGTGTTTGGCAAGGCCACGCTGCAGCTGATCCCCAAGCCGCCGAGCGTAATGACCTTGCTCACGCTTTTCAGCAACGTGAACCAAGCCGGCGAGGCCGTTCAAGCCATCATTTCGGCAGGTATATCGCCGCGTTGCATCGAGCTGCTCGACAGCTCGACCCTCGAGGCGATGCGGCTCGCCGGCAACTCCATCAACCCGACTGCCGGCGCCATGCTGCTCATCGAGGTCGACGGCGACGCCCCCTCTGTCGAGCGCCAGGCCGAACGCATCGCGGGCGCTTGTGAAGACGTCAACGCCTTGGAGGTCCTGGTCGCGCAGGACGAAGCGCAACGCGAACGGTTGTGGTCGGCTCGCCGCGACATGAGCCATGCGGTCCGTAGGCTCACCAAGAAGAAGCTGAGCGAAGATATCGTGGTGCCACGCCAGCAGATCGGCAGGCTCTTGGAGTTCGTAAGCGAGCTCAGCCTACGCAGCGGCGTACGCACGCTCACCTACGGTCATGCCGGCGACGGCAACCTGCATGTCAACTTCCTATGGAACGAGGACCACGAGCTACCAGCCGTAGAGGGCGCCATCCGAGCGCTCTTCGAACGTGTCATTGAACTGCGCGGCACCCTGAGCGGCGAGCACGGTATCGGCGTGCTCAAGGCGCCCTACCTAGGGCTCGAACAGTCCGATGACCTGATCCAGCTGCAGAAGGATCTCAAACGTGTCTTCGATCCCGCAGGCTTGCTGAATCCCGGCAAAATTTTCCCGCCGTCAGGCCACCCCGCCTGCTGACCTATCCCAACCCCTGACGCTCGCGCCAACTTCCGCTAGCCTGAGCGGATGCGTGGCCACCGCCGCCTGACCTTCTTGGGACCGGGCAGCCCACTTTCGTTCCCCGATCCGAGCCAGTCGGATGACGAAGGGCTGCTCGCGGTAGGCGGCGATCTGTCTCCCGAGCGCCTCTTGCTCGCCTACGAAAGCGGCGTGTTCCCCTGGTACAGCCCGGGCGTCCCCCCGCTGTGGTGGAGCCCCAATCCACGCGGGCTCATGGAGCGCCCACGCCTCCACGTTTCGCACTCATTGAGGCGAACACTCAAGCGGGGCCCATTTGAAGTGACGTTCGATGGCGCGTTCGCCGAAGTGATCACGGCATGCGCCGAGAATCGAGACGGCGGCACCTGGATCCTGCCAGAGATGCGGCTTGCCTACGTCCAGCTGCACGAGCTGGGGCACGCGCACAGCTTCGAGGTTTGGCTAGCTGGGCGCCTGGTAGGCGGGCTGTACGGGGTGCGCCGAGGCGGGCTGTTCGCGGCCGAAAGCATGTTCCACAGCGTTACCGACGCCTCCAAGGTCGCGCTAGCCGTCGCACTGGACGCGCTGTTCAGTGCCGGCACTCAGGTTTTCGACGTGCAGTTCGTCACGGCTCACCTCGCCTCGCTCGGTGCGTTCAGCGTGCCCCGCAGCGAATACCTGAGTCGGGTGGCCAGCGCACGGGACCAGCCGGTTCCAGCCGCCGCTATCAGGGCCGCGCTGAGCGGTTGGCGGGAGCGCTTTTAGCCCCTTGATGCACTGGCCCCTACTCGCGCTCTCTTTCCTGCTCTCGTGCGCAGCGGCTCGACCCTCGCCGAGCGCCCCTCAGGCAGGGCAAGCCTCAGCCCCGCGCAAGGATTCGGCGTTGGCTTCCCGCCCGCCGGGAGCCGCTCGTTCAACGTGTCCGCAAACTCCCAGCCCAATGGGTCGCATCCGCAGCCCGGCGCTCACCGAGATTTCGGGCATCGCAGAAAGCGCGAGTAGCCCGGGAGTCTTCTTCGTGCACAACGACTCCGGCGACTCGCCACGCTTCTTCGCCATCGACGGGGCTGGCCGGATACTGGCCGAAATCTCGTTGCCTTCGGTGTCCGTCCTGATCGACGCCGAGGACATCGCGCTCGGGCCGGCCCCGGGCGGACGCCATTTCCTGTACCTGGGAGACATCGGTAACAACTTCGCGCGCGGCGCCCTGGGAATTCCACGACGGAAGGCCGTGCTCTATCGCGTGCCAGAGCCCCAACTCTCGCTCGACACCCTGGGGCTCCAGCTGCGTGTCACAGAAGCGTTCCCGATCGTCCTCAGCTTTCCCGGGCCGGCGCACGACGCAGAAGCCTTCTTCATCGACCCGCTCACCGGCGACCTGGTCTTGATCACCAAGGAGGACGACGGTCGGTCACTGATATTCACCGCATCGGCCAGCGAGCTCGCTGCGGGCGCCACCACGCTCGCTCAGGTGGGCCAACTGAACTTCGGCAAGCCGCCGCTGCCCGGCAACATGTACGCCACAGCAGCCAGCATCACCCAGAGTGGGCGCTCCATCCTGCTGCGCAGCTACTCCTCCGTCTTCCTTTTCGAGCGGAGCCCGACCGAATCCGTCTGGCAGGCGCTTCAGCGATCCCCCAGGCAGGTTGCCGGCCCGGCGCTGCCGCAGGCCGAAGCCATTGGTTTTTCGCACAACGACACGGCGTTCGTCACCCTATCCGAGGGGCTCTCACCGGTGCTCTGGTGCGTGGGTCTTTGATCGCCGTCGGCATATTTCCATATTCTTTTCGGCTACTTACACAGTTCCCCCTAATCCCGATTGAAATGGTGCTAAATCCACCCGCCCCATGTTGGCCGCTAGCACCCGGACGCCCGCCTCCACCCACGAGCCCGCCGAAGCCCTAGAGCTTCGGCTCAGCCACCTGCGACAGCTGGAGGCGGAGAGCATTCATATTCTGCGTGAGGTGGCCGCCGAGTTCGAGAACCCGGTGATGCTGTATTCGATCGGCAAGGACTCGGCCGTCATGACGCACCTTGCGCGCAAGTCCTTCCATCCGGGGAAGCTGCCGTTCCCACTACTTCACATCAATACGACCTGGAAATTCAAGGAGATGATCGCGTTTCGCGACACCTTCTGCAAGAAGCATGATCTCCAACTGCTGACGCACACCAATCAGCAGGGCGTCGCCGACAACATCAATCCGTTCGAGCACGGCAGCAACAAGTACACGCAGATCATGAAGACCCAGGCGCTGCTCCAGGCCCTGGCAGCCGGCGGCTATGATGCGGCCTTTGGCGGTGCTCGACGTGACGAGGAGAAGTCCCGCGCCAAGGAGCGCATCTACTCGTTCCGCGACCGCTACGGTCAATGGGATCCCAAGAATCAGCGCCCCGAACTCTGGAATCTCTACAATGGCAAGCTCACCCGGGGCGAGAGCATTCGCGCCTTCCCGATCTCGAATTGGACCGAGCTCGATATCTGGCTCTATATCTACCTTGAGAACATCGAGATCGTTCCACTGTACTTCGCCGCGGAGCGCCCGGTCGTAGAGCGCAACGGCATGTTGCTCATGGTCGACGACGACAGATTGCCGTTAAATCCAGGCGAGAAGCCGCGCATGGAAATGGTGCGGTTCCGGACGCTCGGCTGCTACCCCCTGACCGGCGCGCTCAAGTCACACGCCACGACCCTGCCCGACATCATCCGCGAGATGCTGCTCACGAAGTACTCCGAGCGCCAGGGTCGACTCATCGACTTCGACGAGGAAGGGTCGATGGAAACCAAGAAACGTGAAGGCTACTTCTGAGCCGCGAAGTCCTCGCCTGGCCCGTCCCCTATTCTTCGAGATCGCATCGTCATGAGTGAGCAAGAGTTAATCAGCAAGGACATCCTGGGCTACCTGGAGCAACACCAGCAGAAGGAACTTCTGCGGTTCGTCTCCGTGGGCTCCGTGGATGACGGCAAGTCCACCCTGATCGGGCGACTCTTGCACGACACGCACGGTATCTACGAAGATCAGCTGTCCGCTGTGAAGCGAGCGTCAACGCGCTCCGGCGTCGAGATCGACTTCTCGCTCTTCACCGACGGGCTAAAGGCGGAGCGCGAGCAGGGCATCACGATCGACGTCGCGTATCGCTACTTTTCGACGGCCAAACGGAAATTCATCATCGCCGACACACCCGGGCACGTTCAGTACACGCGCAACATGGCGACCGGCGCCTCCACGGCCAATGTTGCCATCATCCTGATTGATGCGCGGCTCGGGGTCCTTCAGCAGTCACGCCGCCACGCCTACATCGCGTCCTTGCTGGGCATTCCGCACCTCACCGTCTGCATCAACAAGATGGATTTGGTCGGCTACGATGCCGCACGCTTCGAGGAGCTCAAGCAGGAGTTCGGGGAATTCGCGGCTCAACTCGGCTTCAAGGGCATCAAGTTCATTCCGATAAGCGCCCTGCTCGGTGACAACGTGGTTCACCACAGCACGGCAACGGCGTTCTACGCCGGAGGCACCTTGCTCGAGCACCTTGAGAGCGTGCCTATCGCCAGCGACGTAAACCTCACTGACTTTCGGTTCCCCGTGCAGTACGTGATGCGGCCCGACCTGAACTACCGCGGCTTCGCGGGCACGATTGCCTCGGGCATCGTCAAGCCGGGCGACACCGTGATGGTCCTACCATCGCGCAAGACCAGCAAAGTTGTCGCCATCGACACGTTCGACGGCGAGCTTGGTAAGGCCCATGGGCAAATGAGCGTCACGCTCAGGCTAGCCGACGAGATCGACATCAGCCGCGGCGACATGCTCGTGCATCCAGACAACCTGCCGCGCGTGGACCACCGCTTCGACGCCATGTTGGTCTGGATGAGCGAACGGCCACTCGATCGCCAGAAGAGCTATTTGCTCAAACACACCACGCAGCTCGCCCGCGCTGAAATTGAGCACGTGGCCTTCACGGTCGACCTGGAGACGCTCAAACAGACCGAGGCCGCGCGTTTGGAGCTGAACGACATCGGGCGCGTCACTATCTCTTGCCGGCGCCCGCTCTACTTCGACCCCTACAAGCTGAACCGGATCACTGGCGCTTTCATTCTCATCGACTCGCTCTCGAACAACACCGTGGCCGCCGGCATGATCCTGCCGGACGCGCCGGAACAATTGGAAGAGGATAGCCCGGGCGCGAATTCCTTCCGGCCACGTTCGCAGGTGAGCCCTGACGAGCGCAGCGAGCGCCTCGGTCAGAAGGGCGCCACCGTGTGGCTCACCGGTCTACCCGCGTCGGGCAAGACAGCCATCGCGTT
>JANNWK010000554.1:0-3801 GCA_031408355.1 Myxococcales bacterium | reverse complement strand
AAGGACGCTTTCGCGACCCCTTCGGGCACCTCTGGATCTTGACGACGATCACGGAGAAGCTGAGTCCCGCGCAGATCACTGCGCGCGCGTCGCGTGGCTAGCGGCTCACGCCGCGAGCGCACCCCCGACTCGCGCATCATGTCCTCGAGCTTGACGCGATGCACGCTGGGGTCGCCCGCCATCGTTCCGCCTGCGATCGACGGTATCCACGCGACCATCTCGTCTGTTAGCCACGCGGCAATGGAGCACCACGACCTTGCGCGTAGGTCAGATAAGCGGCCTCTCCCGCGGCGGCCCCAGTCGGTTTCGCGCGCTTGGTGGGTCGTCAGCGGGCGCACCGACCCGGCGCTGCGAAGGCGGGGATGTTGTAGTTCGTGAGCTCGACCGCACCGGGCGCCACCTGGTGGAAACACGAGCCCAAGGATTCGCGCGCCTGCAGCGTCCGCGGCGGTTGTACGCGAATGCTCGTGTCAACCTCGGCTGATCGGAATAGCTTGCTCTTCGTCACGACCTCCTCCTCGGGCCCGCACCCGCACCGGCGCCGGTTCGACTCAGGCGCACGGGGCTCTTCGGTCCGCGCACGACCACGCCCTTCGCCTCGAGGTCGAGCTGAACGCATTTCATCCACCACCCGGCTTTCTCGCCGCCCGGGAAAAGCGAAGTATCGAGATGAGGCAACAGGGCCTTCTGCGCTTCGGCCACTGTCAATCCTGGTGGCTCGATCGGCAGCACCGCCAACAGAGCCCTGCGCATTGCTTCGTATTTTTCGCGATCCACGCGCGTGACGTGGTTCGGTGAGGTGAAGTTCTGGACCGTGACCTTGTCGTCAGATGCTGGCATCGAGCTCTCCTTCCACGTCAATCGTCGGGCTCCGCAACCCCATGGCGACCCACGCGCCAAACAGGCGCCGGTAGAAGCCGAACGAATGGGTGCTGCAGTTCGGAATGTCATCGGGCAGCGCAGCGCGGTTGGGCAGGTCACGCGTCATGGTGCGCAGCTGTGCTCGTGGCCGCGTGCCGTCCGGCCAGAGTGCGCCGTACAGGCTGAGCCAGTGGCCGCCCTTGAACTCGAGGAACAGTGGTGTGTTGCAGCACTGCGCCACGACTCGTCTCGTCGTCGCCCTGGTCGACAACCGAAAGGCGTACAGGTTGCTCGAGCTTCCAGGCAGATGAACCCGGTCCTTTCGGTAGAGCACGAACCGAGTCTCTCCGAAGGGGCCCGGCAGCTTCGGCGCGCCGGGAAGCCGGGCGAGGCGCTGCGCGGCCGATTGGCAACTCGAGCAGCAGCAATCGGCGCACACCATGGGCTCGCCGGACAGTTTGATGTGGACGCGCCCGCATCGGCACGTCAGGGAATCGGTTGGCGTCATGGTGGCACTTTGCTTGTTGTCGGCGGCAGCTGGAACAGCAGCCTGATGTAGCGGTCGAGATGGTCGAGCGCTTCACGCGCCAAGGCCGGATCGTTCCCAGCTTTGGCCAGCACGAAAGCGCCTTGGATGATCGTCTGCGTGTGCCGCGCAAGGCTCTTGGGTGAAACTGGTGCGACGGTTTTCCGGTTTCGCGTGGCGGCCTGAATGTCGGCCTCGAGCGTGGCGGCATGGCCGAGGATGCTCGCACCGCATGCGTCTCGGATGGCGTCCGAACTTGCGTGGACCTCCTGCACCATGGTGCCGGCCAGACACGTGAAGTCTGCAAGTTCGCCCGCAATCATCGACTTGCGAAATGCCACATAGGCGAGGACGCGCTCGAGCGGGTCGCGAGGCGCGTGATATGGCGCCACCGCAAAGAAGGCCGAGGTGGTCTGGGTCCAGAACTGGGCGGCGGCCACGCCCAGGGCTTCTCGATTGGCGAAGTGATGGAAGAAGGCGCCTTTGGTCACGCCTGCCGCGTCGCAGAGGGAGTCGATCGACGTTGCACCGAACCCATTGGCTCGGATCAGGTCACGCGCCGCTTCAAGGAGACGAGTGCGTGCGTCCCCGCATTCGGGGTTTTTGAGCGTTGGTCTGGACACGCGCGATACATACCATTCGGTATGTATCTGGTCAAGCGCGTAGGCATTGTCAATGAACGGCCGCTTCAACACCAGGCGCACCAGGTCGCCCTCGACCAGCTGGACGCGGTCCTGCGCGAGCGGCGGTCGCAGGATGTACCGGCACAGCGCTTCGCGACCTGCAGCGTCACTAGCGCTGGCGGCAGTCGCAGCGTGCAGGGAGAGATTCCGACCACGTTCGGCTGGACACGCTGGTCGCGGATCTGAGCCAAACGGGTGTGCCATCCGTAGGACCAAAGGCGCGTTTTTACGCGAAAAGCTGGGCATCAGTCCTACGGCACTGCTCTTGCTGGAGAGGTGCCAACATCATGTCCTACCCCCGGCACATTGCGCTTCCCTTCTGCGGGCTGACCTTGCTCGCATGGTCCTTGGCGGCTTGCGGGGGGACTTTCACTGGCAGCGATGGCTCCTCCGGCGCCGGTAGCTCGGCGGGCGGCCCCGGCTCCGCGGGCAGCCCTGGCTCCGCGGGGCGCGGCGGTTCCGACCCCGGTAGTTGTGTTCACGGCGACATGACCTACCCCGATGGAGCCTCGCTTCCGAGCGGCGACAACTGCAACAGCTGCTTCTGCGACAACGGTCAGGTGGGCTGCACTTTAGTTGGGTGCGTCGGCGGCTGTTTCTACGAAGGCACACTCTACCAGCGTGGCCAGTCGTTCCCCGCCAGCGATGGCTGCAATACCTGCAGCTGTTTGGCTGACGGCGTCTTTGCCTGCACCGAGATTGGTTGCAACGGCTGTCAGAACGCCGCCAGCGCCTATGCGGCCGCCATCCAGGAAGCCAAGGTCTGCGACCCCCAACAGCCGAATCAGTGCTCCAAGCTGGTCACGGAGGGCCTGGCCTGTGGTTGCGGGACGATGGTCAATCCGGCAAACGGGAAGGCCATCGAAGTCGCGCAAGCCGCGCAGGAGCAGTACTCGGTCCTAGCGTGCGGCGAAGACGTCCTGTGCGGCGCGTGCCCACCGCCATCGAGCTCCTACTGCTCACCCGAGGGCCGCTGCGAAACGATTCAGCACAACGGCAACGGCGCGGCGTGCAAAGTCAACGGCGTAGTCTACGAGAGCGGCACCAGCGGCATCCCCGATCCGGCGAGCTGCAACAAATGTCAGTGCAGCGACGGCGAGTTGATCTGCACGGAAATCGGCTGCCCCGCCGAGTGCCCGCCCAACCGCGTGTTCTCTACGCAGTGCGCTCAGTGCGGCCCCACCGACGCCTGCGAGATCGTCGAGTATGCTTGCTTGCCAGTCTGCACCGACACTTGCGCAACCGGCGCCTGTATCGGCGGGCTTTGCAAATCGCTTTGCGGTTAGGCTCACGTGAACGACCAAGCTCGCGTCATTTCGAGTCGGGCCAGGGACAGTGCGCAGTGCACACCGTTCGTCCGCCCCAGGTCGCGCTGACGATCTATTCGAGCATGCGCCGTGGGTCGCCCTCGGCTCAACGGCGCTGACGTTCGTCGAGCTTCTGGGCGGCAGTGCGGTAGTCGCTTGCCACGTCGGCGTCGTTCGGCCCGAGCCGCAGCGCGAGCGCCAAATGCCGTCGAGGAGTTCGAGGCTTACCTGAAGTGTGGCGTGCCGGAGCTCGAGCCAGCCGTGCTCCCGAGCATTGGCGCCGGATCGCCGCTCACTGCACCCTGACAAGCCGAAAGGCCCAGTCCGAAAGTCGCGGAAAGAGCCCGAGCCCCGAGCCCCGGAAGGCCTCGTCGGACCAGCGAAAGGCGCACGGCACCGCTTCTGGCTCGACGTTTTCGTACCA
>JANNWK010000553.1:0-8518 GCA_031408355.1 Myxococcales bacterium | reverse complement strand
CCTCGACGTTGACCTTGACGGCCTGGTCACCCTCGTTGGAGAGATTCACGGCCTCGATATGGTCACGGCTACAGGCGCCGAGCCCCACCGACAGGCCAACGGAAACCAAACCGACGTTCAGGAGCTTTTGGAGTGTCATCGCAGGCTTTCCTCTATGTGACGCGATCGCATAACAGGTGAATCGCGGGCTACCCCTCAACGGACAACTGGCGCCCATGCGGAGGTCTTGAAGCAACTCGGTTCCGAGGCGAACTTGGCCGATCCGGGGCGATTTCCGGACCATGAAAGAACGCCGAGCATAGGCGGACGCGGCCCATGGAGTAAAGCTGCATCGCAACGGAAAACGGTAGCGATCTTCAATGCGTTCAGCGGTCTGGTGAGGACGAGCAAACCACACGCGCGCCGCAGCCCCACCCCGCGGTAGGCCGTTCGGCCCGCAATCAGCGCGGCAAACAAACGCAAACGGCGCGCGGGCGGCACAGCCGCACGCGCGCCGCAGCGCTCTCAGAGATTCACCGCTCAGCCGGGCGCCAGCATGATCGGATACACAACGGTAACGATACCGCCCTCGGGCTGGGGGAAGCTCAGGCCATAGAAGGCGGAGATCACGCACCCCACAACGCCACTGTCGGGAAGATCCGACCCACCGTTCGACACGTTCGAGACGGCACCATCTCGGCCGATGACGAAACGCACCGACACGCGCCCCTCCAAGTTCGGGTTCCGGCCCAGCCCCTGCTCGTAACACATCCGGAAACGACCGAAGTTCTGGCGCACGATACGCTGAATCACCTCGGGCGGCAGCCTGCCGCTCACCGTGGTCGCACCCATGCGCACCTTAGGCGCCCTCGTCTGATGGGAGCCCCCCAACCGACCATGGCCTGCACCGAAGCCCTGACCGGTGCCCACACCCG
Source organism: Myxococcales bacterium (assembly GCA_031408355.1). GTDB lineage: Bacteria > Myxococcota_A > Polyangia > Polyangiales > Polyangiaceae > PMG-095. The sequence goes on along the minus strand of JANNWK010000553.1, from coordinate 7,604 downwards.
CGCCGTGACCCAGCGTACCGATATTGCCCAAGCCAATACCTTCACCGCGCCCACCACCACCCTCACCGATGCCGGAGAGTCCGAGCCCACCGGCGCCAAAGGCGTCGCCGATCTCGTCGCCCCACATGTTGCCTCGGGCGCTGATCTCGTCCGAACCCAGCGATGTGTCCCGACCCCAAGGCGCCGTCGGCGCGTTCGGGTCACCGGCCGCACCCGTGTTCAGCAGGCCGATCATTCCGAATTCCGTCGCTTCACGCAGGGCCGCCTGGCGGGCCAGATGCTGGTCCTGATTATCCTTGGGACCCTGCACCGCATAACGCTTGTTGGTGGCCTTGGTCGTGGGGTTACCCATCGACCCCTCTTCACCCTTGGCGCGCGTCCCGGTTCCGCCCTCCTTGTTGTCGGACTCTTCCTGGACGACCTCTGCCTCTTTCTCCTCTTGCTCACGCTCAGCGGCAGCCTTTAGGTACTGCTGCATCAGGTAGAGCGCGTCCTTGTCGAGCTCTTCGTCATCAGTCAGGCCCATCGGCGGCACGAAGAACGCCATAGCCGCCAACAAGCCGCCCACCGTCAAGAACGACAGGCCAAAATACATCGCCACGCCCCACTCAATGTTGGTGCCGACGCCATGTTTGATGGGCTTACCAGCGTTAACGGCCGCCACCTGAAACACGAAGTCGCCCAGCTGAACCCGAGCCTTCGAGCCGCCCGGCAGTGCCAACTGATGCCCACCGCTCAGCTCCGCGCTCGGTTGCGCACGAGTCCGCGCCTCATCCAACGTCATCTTGGGTTGGCCCTGGATCTCCACGGAGCCTGTCGCATTCGGCGGAATCACGATGGCCACAGAGGCCCGATCACCAACCACTACCGGCAACCGCGTCGTCCCAATCCGTTCGCTCGGGATAAAGAAGTCGCAGGCAAAGTTTTTCCCCTGCTCCTCGCCGACGTAAAAATTGCGCGGCGGCGTCAGGTGGGACACGTGCAGCACGTTCGTGCCCCACAGCACCATCACCTCAACGGAGGCCAGATGCGCCACCTCCACTTCGTCCGGGTTCACGTCGGGGCCACTCTTCACCATGGTGTAGGTGTACGTTCCCGGAGCAGCGTCATCCGCCACGTGCATCGCCTGCTGTCGTGCTGCGGCGGCAGCTCCGGCAGCGAACGGGTTCGATGACCGCACCTCGAACGGGTTGCTAGCCGCAGCAAACGGGCTAGAAGCCGAGGCGGCAGCGAACGGATTGGACGAGGTGCCAAAGGCCGGCGCAGCCGCCGGTGCCGCAGCCACCTCCGCGCCCGCGCTCTCCGCGCTCTCCAGGACGATCTTAGTATCGCCCACCTGAATCTGATCACCAACATGCAGCTTGCACTTGTTGACCCGCGCGCCGTTCACCATCGTACCTGGCTCGTTGCCAAGATCGATGAGAGTGATGTCCTCGGGCCCTGCGACCTCGATCACCGCATGCATTCGCGACGCCAACTCGTCGTCAACGCGAAGATGACTCTTCGGATCCTTGCCGACCTTGACGATGTCCTGAGTCACCGTCTCACGGCGCTGCAGCGCGTCAGCTTGATAGAGCGCGAACGTTAAAACAGCCTTTGCCATCTTGCTTTTCTCAGTACCGTTGGTGGAAGGAGGGGCAGCGAGCTCAAAGAGACACGCACACAGAGGCCAAACAAAAGGAGAAACCTAGAAAGAACTAAAGATTTTCGACGGACTTCAACATCTCGTCCACGAACTGAATGCGCGGACGGATAAGGGTCGTGCGAGCGGCCCTAGGGCGAACGCGAATCGTGGCGTCGTTCGGACCGAAGCCGCCGGCGCTCAGGGGATCGTCGTCGAACTCGTAGCCATACCCATCGCCCTTGTCCTTTTCGCCGGCCGCCTGAGCGAACGCGCCTGCCGACACCATGAAAGCCGACAAACCGACGGAAACTGCAACAATACGCGAGCGCTTCGACAACATTTTCAGCCTCCTTAAAACTTTCCTCTAGATTTTCCAGTTCTATTGTAGCGATTCCCGGCAGGGTCCGTCAATCGCGGACTCACGGGCGCGCCCAGCAGAGCGAGGCTGGTGCAATGACACCGGCCTCGCATCTCGGTTCCCAACTTTCTTCGCCAGCCGCTACTTTTTTGGCGCGGCAGCCGGGACCGACGCCGCTGGTGGCGGGGGGGCGGCGCCTGGTGCGGGAGACGGCGGCGCGGCTGCCGCTTTATCCGCTGCTGCCTTTTCTGCGGCCTCCTTGTCCGCCGCTGCCTTTTGCTCCTTGAAAGCCTTCTCGGCCTCGGCCGCCTCCTTCTCGGCGACAGCCCCCTCCTTGATGAACTTGATGGTGTCGTCGATGTCCGTGCTGCGCTCCTTTGAGCGCTTCACGGCATCAGCGAACTCCGGGCCGTCGCCGGCCTTCGCAACGAAATCACGATACTGCTGGGCTGCCTTCTCGAGCTGTGGCACGGCCGAAGGACCGGCTGCTCTCTTGGCCTTGAACTCGTGAGTGAGGATCGCTTCGTTGTAGTAGGTCTCCGCGCGCCCGGACTCGAGCTTCTTCGCCTGGTCCAGCTCCATCTGCGCGGATGCGACCATCTTCTCGAAATTCCCGTCGTTGATCTGGCCACGCAGTGCCAGAGCGAGACCAAGATGTGCCTCGAACTCGTTCGGACGGAGCTTCAGCGCGTCGCGATAGGCCTTCTCAGCCTCCTCGTAGCCTCGGAACGAGAGGCTGACCGCTGCGTAGTTCATGTGCGCCTCGAAGAACCTCGGATCCAATTGCCGCGCTCGCCCAAAGCTCTTCACTGCACCGTTGAAGTTCTTCAACTGGACCTGGATAAGCCCGGTCGTGTTGTGGATGGCGGCGTAGTTGGGGTTCTTGCGCTGCGCCTGGGAAGCAACCAGTGCCGCGAGGTCGAGCTGCTGCTCGTCGACGTCAACGCCCTTCACACCCGAGACCTCCATGCCGCGGCGGCCGCGTCGGCCCTTCTTGCTTGCTCCCGCCTTCGCCTTGGCCTGTTCAAGGTAGTAGACGGCCAACTGATTGAACGCAGGCATGAACCCGTCGTCAATCGCCAAAGCGCGCTGCAGACTGCGCTGCGCGCGCTCCAGATCGTTCTTGCCGTCGCCGTCCGCTTGGTCGCCGCCGCGCTCCATCTGCAGCGCCGCCAGTGCGACCAGCCCCTCGACGTTCTGGAACTTCGCGTCGCGGATGATCTGGTCCAGTTTGGTGATTGCCCCGTCCAGATCGCCCGACTTGGCGTAGTCGTAGAGTACCAACTGGGCCTTCGCTCGATGAAAACCCGGGTCGGATTGGAGAACGGCCTCGAACTTCGCCCGTGCTTCGCTATCCTTGCCACAGCGCTGGAACGCAAGGCCGGCGTTGTAGATGGCCTCCGGGAACTCGGTCTTAGCGTCCGACTTCTGGGTATTGGCAGCCTTGTCGAAGGCGTCGGCCACGCTTGCGCAGGACCCTTCGGCCCAGTCTTGCTTCTTGTCGTGCTCGACAAACTGATCGAGGGCGCCGTCAAACGTTTGCGCGGCTTCCTTGCTGACCTGGTTGCCCTTGTTGTCCTTCTTGCCGCTGGCCTTGTCCGCCGAGAGCTGGGAAGCGCCGCCGCCTAACCCACCGCCGCAAGCCGACAACACAGCCAACCAACCCACGAGCGCGACACCGGTAAATGACTTCATGCTGAAATCTCCTGTGTAAGGCGTGCCACTTGGCACGTGCGCCGCCCGGAGGCGGCGCACGGCTCAGGCCCCGCCCTCCTTCTTCTTGTCGTCCTTTTTCTTCTCGTCGGTCTTCTTCTTCTCGAGCGGCTCGGCGCTCTGCGTCACCATCGGCTCTCCACCGATGCGCAGCGGGCTTCCCTGCTCGCGAAGCGCGCTGTTCACACGGTTCGGAGAACCGCGGAACTCGTCAACCACGTGAAACTCATTCTTGTAGGTTTCAGCCAGCCAGACTTCGCACGCGCGGCTGAACTCATCGAAGTACTGGTATTTCACGGAATAGCCCAGGCAGATGCTGTAGGCACCCTTTGCCTGAAGCTTCTGCGGCTCCGACGCTTCGTCCAGTGATCCGAAGTAGGCGGTACGCAGCTCGTAGTCCTTCTTAATGCTGTCCGGGATCGGCGCGGCACGGAACTCCTTAACGAACCCGCCCCACATCTCACCGACGCGAGAGCCCGCCGCAATGACCCAACGCGGTGGAGGCACTGGCTGAAGATCGACGATCTTCTTGTACTCCACGCTCGCTTCGTCGATGAGCGGCCGCTTCTTGCCGATCCACTCCTTGACCTTGACTTGAATGTGCTTAAGTACGGCCTCTTTCGTGCCCTGCCCGCGATACTCAGGGAACGCAATCTTATCCACCTTGGCCTTCTTCTGTTCGGCGAAGAAGAACAGTGCTTCGCCAACCGCCTCTAGGGCGCGGCCGAGTCGCCGCTGTTTGGCGCCGGCATCCTCGCCCTCGATGCCCTCGATCGACGCGACGGCGGCCTTGGGATCTGCCCAAAGCTTGGCGACCGCACCGTACTCGCGAGCGGCGACGGCGCCCTTGTTTGACTTCACGTAGGCGCGGGCCAGGAGCGCGTGAGCCTGAGCCCGAACGTCGGTCGTCGCCTTGGTGTCGATCAAACGAAGTGAACCCGCGAGCCGCTTCTCGACGTTGTTCCAGTCCTTCTTCTCACCGTAGTGAGCCGCAACCGCAAAGGCGATCTGCGCCGTCTGAGCCGGCTTCTTGGCTCCGTAGTACTTGTTGAAGTTGTTGGCGTTCTCGATAGCCTGCGTGTCCTGGCCGAGACCCAGCCGCAGTACCACCGCGTCGCTCACCGCCTGGTCGGCAAATTCGCCCTTGAAGGCAGTGTCCTTGGCGTACTTCTCGAAGTACTCCGAGGCCCGATCATAGACGGCGATGGCCTGGTAGTTCCCGCCAATCTCATAAATGGCCTTCTTGGCAAGGGGCGACTCACTCATCCCCATCTTTGGATTGAGCAGGATCAGCCGAACCTGAATCGACTTCGCCAGCAGCCGCGCAGCCTGGTAGGCCTTCGCCATGTTGTAGACGATTTCGTCAGCCTTCTCGCACTGTTTGGGCTTTTCACCCTTGCTGAGTGGCCCTTCACAATATGTTCGCCAGAGCTCGAGGTAGGCCTCGGCGCCCTTCTTATAGGTGTCGAGGCCCTCCTTGAAGTTGCCCTTCTCGGACAACGAGTCAGCCTTTTCGACCAGCTTCTGGGCCTTCAAGCGCTGAATATCAAACTGAATGCGCGTGAGGGTCTCGCACTGCTCCTTGTTGTCCTCAAACTTGCTGCCCTTGCAGTAGAGCTCAAGAAACACTGGAACATCCTTGCCCATGTCGTCGAAGCAGCTCGGACGAGGCGGCTCAGCGCGTCCGCCGAGGACGTTGACCGCCTCTAGGTAGAGCTGCGCGGCGAAGATACCGGCATCCTTGTCGGAGTGGTTGATGGCCACATCGCGGAACGCCAGCGCAGCTTCCTCCCAATGCTGAGCCTCAAAATAGGTCCGAGCGCGACCGAACTTAACTTCGACGAACTGCTCCTCGGCCTCCTTGTCGCCCTTGGGTGGAGTGATGTAGCAAACATATCGATTGAAGGCCGTGACCATGCCCTTCTGCATGTCGGTGAAGGGCTTAGGCTTGAACTTCTCCCACTCCCCCTTCTTGGCCTCACGGTCCTTTTCGTCAGCGCCCGTCGGACCAAGCCCCTTGGACTTGCGATCCGAGTCGCCCTTGTACATCTGATCGTACATCTTCTGGTAGCAGAGGACGGAGGCGTAGGCGGCCTCGGCGGCCTGGCCACCCTTCGGATCTTCGGCGACCACCGAGTCGAACGCCGGCCCACATTCCTCCCAGCGCTGCTGGAAGTAGAGCAAGTCCGCCATCGCGTACTTGATCTTGTACATCGTCGGCCAGTCCTCCTTCATGATGCGAGGGAACTGGAATTTAGCGAAGTCCTGAGCGGTGAAGTTCTCCGCCGCCTTCTTGTAGAGGTAGGCGGCTAGGTCCATCGTCTTCTTGTCGCCGGTGCCGCGAACGCCGCCAGTGCCGACAGCTTCAAGGTGCCAGCTCATGGCCGTTTCGGCCAGCAGCTCAGCCGTCTTGTTTGAGCACTCCGCCTTGTCCTTCTCAGGCGCGCCCGCCTTCGTGAACTCGCTGTGAACACGGACCTGCTGGTCCATCTCCTTACGAACCGCTTCCTTGTCGCCAGACATCAACGCCTGGGTCGCGGTCGTGATCTGCCCCTGGTAAAAGCAGCTCTTGTTGCCGGCATCGCGGCTCAGCAGGTCACGGTAGAGGACGATGCCTTCCTTGTAGTGACCAGTATCTAGGTACGCCATACCAAGGTCATTCAGCATGCCAACGGTCTTGACCTGGTCCCCGCCCTTGTCACCGCTGACAGGCTTGAAGAAATTGAACGCCTTGTCGGGTGCTCCAGCGACCGCATACACCGGGATCATGTCGCGACGGGCGGCCTTAGCCAGCTGGGTCGCATTGGGCACGTCGACAAATTGATCACCATATTCGATGACCTTCTTGAACTCGTTGAGCGCGTTCGCGTACTCGCCCTTGTTCCAATACACGTAACCAAGCTTGTATCGAGCGTAGCCGAACTGCTTGTTCGTGGGCGGCGGGTACTTGACGACTTCCTTATAGGCGGCCGCGGCCAGATCCCACTTGGCCGGGTCACCCTGCGACTCTTGGAAGAACAACTCGCCGAACGCCAGGTAGGCGTAGGGAATGAACGGCGATTTCGGCGCCTTCTGGATCAGCTCGAAGTAGATCACCCGAGCGTCCTTGAGGTTGCCCCCCTGCTCGTGCTCATAGGCGAGGTAGTAGAGAACCTCGTCGAGCTTCGAGTAATCCGGGTAGTCGTTCTTCATCATCGTGTAGTAGACGATCGCCTTGTCGCGAGCGGCCTTCACGATCTTCTCCGCCTGCACGGCGTCGGCGCGGAACTTGGCGGCGGCCGCAGGCTTCTTCTTCTTGGCGTCCTGCCCAAGAATATCGGCGGCGATCTTGTCGCGCTGAGCGGCGCTCTCGAGTTCGACGTAGGCTTCCGCCAAGCGTCGCGTGAGCTGGGGCCTATCAGGCGACTTCTTGGCGGTGCGCTTGTACAAGCGCTCTAGACCCTGGATCTCAGTGATGAGCAGCGCGCGCGCGCGCGCCTGAAGGCGGTTCTTACGGGTGTCGCGCTCGGCGTACTTCTTCAGCTCGTCGGGGTTAACGGGCTTGACGTCGTCCTCGCGCTTCTTCACCTCACGCGGCGGCGGCGCACTCTTGAAAGCGACCGTCCGCTTCTGCTTGGCGTCGAACTTGGCCGGGCCGCCGGGGCACTCGGTGAGCGCCTTCTGTCCCTCCTTGGACACACACTCCAAACTGAGGTCCGTCGGCTTGGCCTCCGGCACGGCTTGGGCTCCGCTAGCGGTCAAGCCGAGGGCTACGGTTGCAACAACGACGGCATAGGCTCTTTTCAGGCTCATTTGCATCACCTTCCACACGCCGACTCGACGACCTGGCGGTAGAAACCGAGTTCGTCACGCCAATACTCACCGTTGAAGGGCCAAATCACGTGCTCCTCATCCGGCTTCACCACCCCG